>VGQR01000348.1 GCA_016882345.1 Cyanobacteria bacterium K_DeepCast_35m_m2_023 | reverse complement strand
CTTCAGTCGCATGTGGGGGGATGGTCCAGCTGGCCAGAGCGACAGCCGCTTTGGCCTGGCCAAGCAATCCGGCCCTGCAACCCGGGTGATGGTGGGAAAGACCCCGGTGGACGTGCTCTTTACCCCGCACCGACGCAGCGACCCCAACCACGGCCTCAACTTGATCAGCAGCACTCTGGCCGCCGCCCAACAACAGCTGGACCTGGCGTTGTTCGTGTTCTCAGCCCAGGACCTGACCACGGTGATCGCTGGGCTGCAAACCAAGGGGGTACGGCTGCGCCTACTGGCCGATCCCGGCTTTGCCAGTCGATCCTTCTCCGAAGTGCTGGACCTACTCGGCGTTGCCCTAGCGGATCGACACTGCAAGCTCGAAGCCGGCAACCAACCGCTCCAGCAAGCCGCCGAAGGCGTTGGCACCCCGCGGCTGGCCAGGGGTGACAAGCTCCATCACAAGCTCGCTGTGATCGACAACCGCACCGTGATTACAGGCTCGTTTAACTGGAGCCCCTCCGCAGCGCATCAAAACGATGAGGTGTTGCTGGTGATCCACTCACCCCTACTCGCGGCTCACTTCACCCGAGAGATGAATCATCTCTGGAAGGGGGCGGAGCTTGGGATCACGGAGCGGCTGCGTCGCAAGCTGCAGCAGAACCGCAGGCGCTGCGGGAGTGGGGTGCAACGCCTGTGAGTCATGAACGCTATCGTTTCAGCACGTTGTGATCCCGGGCAGCAAAGCCGGTTTTTCGCGTCCCAGGTGATTTCAATCGCTCGTGGGTTCGATGTTCCTGGCCACGCCACCGACCCCACGGCATGCAACCCTCCTCGGCTGGCGCCCCCTCACAACCAACCCCTGTGCTGGAGCAGCTTGCACTGCAACAGATCCGGGCCCGAAACTTTGAAGCAGCAGCCCAGCTCTACCGGCAAGCTGTCGCTAAGGGCGATGCCAGCGCCGCGGCTTACAGCAACCTGGCGGCCCTAGAACTGCAAGCCAACCGAGTCGACGCCGCCGCAGCCTTGCTGGAGCAGGCCTTGCAGTTGGCGCCCAACAATGCCGAGGCTTGGCTCAATCTGGGCACGGCGCGGCATGCCCTCGGCCGCAGCGAACAGGCTGCGGAAAGCTTCCGGCGAGCGGCTGCTCTCAAGCCAGGTTTCGCCAAGGCCTACGCCAACCTCGGCCATGCCTTACTGGCCTGCAACGATCCCAAGGGCGCTGTCGACGCTTACAACCAGGCCTTGGCGCTGCAGCCGCTCTATCCGGAAGTGCTATCTGGCCAAGGTATAGCCCTTCGGGAACTGGGACAGATCGCCGATTCGGTTGCAATTCTGCAGCGGGCTCTCGAGCAGCGAGTCGAGTACCCAGAAGCGATGAACAACCTGGGCCTGAGCCTTCAGGAGGCCGGTGAAATTGAACATGCTGTGCACTGGTTTGAGCGGGCGCTGGCCATCAGCCCCGGCCAAAGCGCAATTCTTTCCAACTTGGGGATTGCCCTGATGGAGCAGGGCCAGATCGATCAAGCCCGAGCACGCTTCCGCGAAGCATTGCGGCACAACCCGCTCTATCCCGAAGCGCATCGACACCTCTCCTACTGCGTGAATGGCCGCGAGGATCCAGAACCACGACAGGCAGCACAAGCCTGCCTGAACGATCTGAAAGATCAGTCGAAGGCCTACCACCTGTATTTCTGCATCGGCAAATACCACCTCGACCGCCAAGACCCAGAAGCTGCCGATTGGTTCTGCAAGGCCAACCAATCACGATCAGCGCAGCTAGCGGGAACCTGGACCCTACCCAATCTCAGTGAGCTGATCCGCACCAACTCCCGGCTGCTCGAACACTGGGAGGCACCACCAACGCCACAGCAAGCCCAGACCAGTGCACCCACCTTGATCTTCATCGTGGGCTTGCCGCGCTGTGGCTCAACGCTGGTGGAAACGATCCTGAGCCAGAACGAAGACCTCATCGATCTTGGTGAGGTTGCCTATCTCAACAAGGCTATAGCCGGCGGCAGCACGATCAAATCAATCCGCGCCAGCTATCAGGCAGCTATCGAAGCCAGGGCTGACTACCGGCCAGATGCAGCGGCACTGAGCGACAAATTTCTCTACAACTTTGCCTACTGTCCAGTGCTCGCAGCGGCCTTTCCGGATTGCCGCATTGTACACGTCTACCGCAACCCCATGGACAATTTGTGGTCGACCTTCTCCAACCATTTCGCCCAAGGCAATGAATGGACTTACAGCCTTGATCAATCCGTTGCTTCGTATCACCTCTACCGCCAGGTGATGGCAGCCCATGAACAGAGCATTCCAGGACGGATTTACCACCTCAACTACGACCAATTAACGCGGGAGCCTGAGCAGGCCATTTCTGCTCTGATTGAGCATTGCGGCTTCGAATGGAACGAGGCGTATCTGCATCCGGAACGGGGGCGGCGACAGATCCACACAGCGAGTGCCGTGCAGGCCCGCAGCCCGATCAACAGCCGTTCGGTGGGTCGCTGGCAGCACTATCGAGATCTGCTGCAGCCCTATGCCGATCAGCTGGAAGCACTGGGCTACAGCACAGCGATCGAACCCATTGCATGATGGGATCACCGATCCGGTTGTGATGACTGCTCATCGGGGCTGGCACCCGTCTGCTGCTGCCGCGCTCGCCTCAACGGCGGCCTTGCTAGTTGCTGTGGTTCAGCCCGAAGCCAGCCGGGGCGCCCCCTATGTGTCCTTTCCCAGCCAGGACAGTCTGCGCCAGGTGCAACTGGCGGCCCTGGCCTGCGCCAGGGAGAACACCAGCGACAGTTGCAACCAAGCTCGCAAGCTCGGTGATCCACTGATGGATCACCCGCGGCTGCCGGCCAATTGCAAGGATCTGATCTGGCAGATGCTGGCCAAAGCGCAGCCAGCCCCCACCAACAGCTTCAGCCGGCGGCAAGCGATCACTGATCCCGCCGAACGGTTGCTGCTGGTGTGCCGCAGCACCGAGAAGCCTGAGGCCGCAGA
>VGQR01000347.1 GCA_016882345.1 Cyanobacteria bacterium K_DeepCast_35m_m2_023 | reverse complement strand
ATCTTCGGCGTCTCCGATGCAACCGTGCGGCACGAAGGCCCGCCCATCGCCCACCACCATGGCCGACCCGGTAACAAGCTCAGGCGTGTTCGCCATCACAGGTGCAATGCTGCCGATCGCCATTGGCGGCGGGCTGATCCTGGCCCGCTCAGTGGCTGAAGTGAGCAAACGCCTGGGCTTTCCGAGCATCCTGGGTGTGCTGTTGCTGGGGATCGCGCTCGGATCACCACTGAAAGATGGCCTGGTCGCCAGCAGCACAGTCGAGACACTGCACCTGCTCGCCCTGGCGGTACTGCTCTTTTACGCAGGGTTGAGCGCCGACATCGCCAGCCTGCGAAAGATTTTGGAGTATGGCCTGTTGCTGGCCCTTGTCGGGGTCATCGTCTCCTCACTTGCTTTGGGCTTGTTTGTGTTTTTGGTGGGTTCGGCCGATGGCAGTTCGATCAGCTTCGGCTGGGGAGCCACAAACAGCATTCCCCTGGGAGCAGCGCTGTTGCTTGCCAGCTGCCTGGGATCCACCGATGCTGGGGCGACATTCAGCGTGCTGAGCACCATCAAAGACCGCCTCTCGCCCACCCTCACCAACACGTTGGAATTCGAGTCGTCGGTGAACGATCCAACGGCGATTCTGTTCTTTGGCTTGGTGAGTGGCCTGTTTTTTCAAAGCGGTGGAGCCGACACCGACACCACGCAAACCGTCATGAGCGAAATCGGCAACTTCAGTCGCCTGGTGTTCAGCGGCGTGGTGATGGGATTTATCACCAGCTTTGCGGCCCGCTTTGCTGTCGCAAAATTTCGCGATGAAGAATCGCAACTGATTGTGATCATCGCCACAGTCATGGCCGTGTTTGGCACTACTACCTTTTTTGGCGGTTCAGGCTTGCTCGCCGCCTATGTCTGCGGGGTGATTCTCAACCAGCCCTACGAAGACGAGCATTTCAAACGTGTTGGCGATACGCAAACGATCCGCTCGTTGCTCGCCCCGGTCAACAGCCTTGCCGAATACGTGATCTTTCTTCTACTTGGCATGCTCGTGCAATGGCAATCGATGTGGCATGTGATGCCTCTAGCGATCACCATTGCACTGGGGCTCAATCTGATCTGCCGGCCATTATCGGTATGGCTTTTAGCCCGCTATTCGCCATTAAACACCCGCGAATCCATCTTCATTTGCTGGTGCGGCCTACGCGGCGCCGTGCCCCTGGCCCTGGCGTTTGAAATGTCTCACCGACTGGACTCACTTCAAGGCCTCAGCCCCATGGCAAGTCATACCCTGAGCACCAACTGCACGTCGCTGATCTTTGACATTGTCTTGCTCTCACTGGTCGTGCAGGGATCCACATTGTTACCACTCTCTCGCTGGCTCGGAATCCAAACCCAAAGCGACCGTGACTTGGATTCAGACTCAGCAGCCTTGATCTCACTGTGATCGCCAATACCAATACAACGCTTCTCGATCACCAAACCCTGTTGGATCACAAATCGGGCCGCTAAACAAGGGTAAACTTTGACCCAATTTGGCGGCTCTCGATGGATCCTGACGCTCGTCTATTTGAGGTCAATTCTGGCTCGGCCGCTGCAGTCGACTCAAAGGCCAACACCACCCGAGTAGGCTGGGTTGAACGCATCCGGCAGCTGGTTTGCTGTTGGGGACTCTGTCTGGCGCTGGCTGTCGGAGCTCCTCTTCCCGCCCTCGCAGTCCCAGTCCAAGCCAAACCAGTCAACGCGACTGGCGACCTCGGCATCGATCTCAATGCAAAACCAAGGATCAATCCCAGCATTCAGGCCATTCGCGACAGCGGTGTGCTCATAATCGGACTGGCCTACCCCGACAACCTCCCCTTCTACGGTCACGACAGCAAGGGCAATCTGATCGGCTACGACGTCGACATTGCTCGCGGCATGGCCTCCACCTTAAAAGTCAAACCGGTCTTCAGCCAACCCGAAGTCACCTACGACCGCTTGATCAAGCTGGCTAGTGCCGACCAGGTGGACATCGCCTTCGGCAAGCTCAGCGTCACGATTCCAAGGCTGGCCTATGCCGAGCCCGTCAATTACATGAACCTGCGTCAATCACTGCTGATCAACCGCAAGACTCTCAACAAACTCAGCCCAGATCAAAACAATATTGGTGCAAGTCTGAGAAATTCCTCAATTCGCATTGGCGTGATCAGCGGCTCGTCTCACGCCGTCTGGGGTTCCACCAGCTTCCCGAAAGCCCAATTCAAAACTTACCTCACCTGGCAAGCGTGCGTTGATGCCCTCACCCACCAGGACGTCGACGCCCTCTTTCGCGATGGGTTCGAAACCTCCAGGCTCGTCAAGAGCAATCCGCGCCTGGCACTCGATTACGTACCCATCATTCTCCAGGATCGAATCGACAACATCGCCATGTTCATGGGTCCCCGCATGCAAGGACTCCAGCCAACCGCCCAGCTCTACATGAACATCACCACTGGCGTGGTGAAGGAGGAGGACCTGTTCCGCCAATTCAGCAAGGAGATGCGCCGCAGCCTGATCTCTTTGGCTGGCAAGCGGACATCAGACAAGCTAAGCGACCAACAATCAGCCACCACGACCGACAACGAGCCATGAAAACCAGCGTGGCACTTCGCCGCTTTCTCGATAATCTCAGCCGTCCCTCCTATTTCGTGCTGGGCGTGGCACCCTTTGCCATTGCTCTGGGGCTGTTGCTGCCCCAAGCCAGCGAGACCCTTCGAGGTCTAGGCCATGCCGGGCTTGGACTGATCTCCCTGCCGTCGATCCCGGTGGTGATCAGCTCGGTCACCCTGGGAGCCGAACAACTGGCCCGCTCGGCCCGACGGCGCTCCAGCTTCAACCGACGCCTCTGGGTCGCCTTGATTGCCACCCTGCTGGGGGCTGCCGTCATTGGCTTTGCTTGCGCCTTGGCCCAACAGCCCGGCGTATTGACCGATGAGGCCCAAGTAATGGTTGGCACGTTTATTGATGAAAAATCAGACCCAATTTATGTAAACTTAAATCAA
>VGQR01000346.1 GCA_016882345.1 Cyanobacteria bacterium K_DeepCast_35m_m2_023 | reverse complement strand
TGCACCTCGACCCGGAGGGGGTGGAGGAACTGGCCAAGTGGGGAGAGAAACACCCCGGCGGGCTCCTGATCCTTGATTCGTACGCCGCGGCCACCAGGACACTGGCGCTCGAAGAAGCATCGGGTGAGTTCGCTGCACCGTTTATCGAGCTCGCGGAGGCTCTGGAGCCGTTCGCCATAACGCTGGTGGTGATTCACCACGCCAGCAAGGGAAGGGCCAGCGAAGGGCCAGCCATGGCGTCCCGAGGGTCAACGGCTCTACCAGCAGCAGCGAGCCAGATCGTCGCCATCGCCAGGGTGAGCCCATCCAACCCTTCGGATCGACGCCTGTTGCTCCAGGCAGAAGGCCGCGGCGGCCCGGCGGTCCACATGCTCATTGAGCGCCAAGGAGACGTGTGGACCTGCCACGGCTCCGGTGATGAGGTGATGGCGGCGCAACGGCGAGACCAGGCCCGCGAACGCCTCACCGAACGGCAACAGGCCGCACTAAACCTGGTGGAGAGCCGATGGCGTGATGGTGCTGGCGAGACCACTCCCGCCGACCTGGTGGGCGAGGCCGCCGGCTGCGATCTGGAAGGCAAGTCCGGGCCGCGCCTGGCCCGGAAGGTCCTCAGCGCCTTGGGGCGGATGGAGCTGGTCCACCTTCGACGTGTGGGCAATGGCGTCAGCGTTCGCCCGTGGGGAGAGCCAGAAGGTCCGCAGGGTCCCCCCTGTCCGCCCGGTCCGATCGGTCCTGCTGGTCCGCAGATCAGCCAACTTGAAGGACGTGAGGACCTGGAGGACCAAGAGGACTCACCGGACGGAGAGGACCTGGGGAACCTCTGCGATCGGCTCCAGGCAGAAGCGGATCAGCTTTTGTTGGGGGTGATGGGCTGATGGAACCACTCTTTAAGCGGCCCGATGAGGCCACGATCCAGGACCTTCTGACCGGCTCGAAGGAAGGCTGGTCCACAGATGCCGAAGGGCGAAAGGTTCGCTCCGTTCTGGATCCGGCTCGCCTAACCGCGCATTTCCGGAAGATCGGTGCCCAATGGAACCGCCTCCGAAACGGTCTCTCAGTCCATCGGGAAGTGGTCCTGCCGTTGATCTGGCTCGCGCTTGCGGAACGAGGGTGGGTGATCGATCGCCAGGACGCGGAGGACGCCTGGGACCTGGCCAGCCTCACCCCATTGCGCACTGGTGGAGGTGCAAGCAATGACCCGTTCTGAGCTGGCCGCCGTTGCCGCAGCCTTGGCCCGGATGGGTGCCGCCCTGGATCGGTGCATGGCGCTGATCCATCAGCAGCACCCACCGCCGCCCACGGGAACCGGCTTGATCCAGCGAGCTGACCTCAACCACCAGGAGCCCAACCATGGCTGACCCGCAGACCGTGAGCCTCAGGGCCGCCGCGAAGGCCATCGGTGTGGCGGCCAGCACGTTGTCGGCCCTGCTGCGGGTGGAGCCCTCACTCCATAGCGCTGTGGTGGGACGCGGCGCCCGCAACAGCCTGCGGATCAACCTGGAGGCTCTCCATACAGCCTGGGACAAGCTCCAGGGGGATCCTTCGGACAAAGAACCGCACAGCGACCGAGCGCGGTACCGGCTCGAACGCTGCCGAAACCTGTGGTGGCAGATCCAAGCGGAGAGAGCGAGCCTCGCCGAAAGGGAAGCCGCCCTGGTCAGCGCACGAGACCTGGAGGCCCGCCGGCCACTGGTGATAGCAGCCGTGCAGGATGCCGCTCTGACATGGGTCGATGAGGCCGCGGCCGTTGCTCCGGGCCTACCCACGGCACAAGCTCAAATCACGCTCCAGGAGCTCACCCACGTCGCTTTGACACAGCTGGCGGACCAGCACAGCGGCGATGCCGGCCAGACCTCACCAGTGGCAGTGGAAAGCATCGTCTTCCCCGCGGATGATCCGCCCTCGCTGTGGAGCCTGCGCGGAGACCTGGAGGCCGTCCGAGCCGAAGCGCGTCGCGTGGCGCTGCTGGTCCAGCGGGGCGAACTGGTGGAAGTTGCTGCGGCCAAAGCTCGCGTGTTTGATGAAGCCCGACGGCTGAGGGACGGATGGTTGCGAGCGGGCGAGAGCCTGGGGCTTAGAGCCCGCGCCTTGAAGGATGCGGATGACTTCAAGGCCGCGGCAATCCAGCAGCTCACCGAGGCCGGCCTGCTGGCCTGACCGTTCACCGTTCGGAGCGCCTGAGTTTCTGAGTGAGGCCAAAGCGTGCGAGCGCGGCACCCGCTCGAAAGGGCGTTACAGGGACCCGTTGATGTACCGGGTGATGGGAAACGTAGGTCCAAGTAACGATCCCTTTCGACATGAGCCATGGCGAATGAGCACAATAAAAATGAGGACGCGGAGTAATTATCAAGCAGCATGGCAATTCTCAAGACAATCAAATATGAGACCATCGGAGGATCCCCTGACTACTTTGATTGCAGTTGTCTTGATGTAGCCGATTACTTTGTGATTACAGATACTGGGAAAGCCTATGCAGTCTGGGGAATCAAGGAAGGGCCTGCGCCTGGATGGTATGCGGCTGCGATTCAATGCACCCCAGAAGGCGGCAAGTCAGCCAACGTCTGGAGGCGGCTCAGCGGGGCCTCCATGTCTCCCATGGAATCAGACAAGTTTCATAGCAAGAAAGAGTTGATGGATGCGATCGCGAATGACACGATTCTTTTGATAGATAGGTCAAGGGAAAGGGATCTCATCCGGAAAGCCGTAGAGAGTGGACAGATCCCCGTTCCCGGCTTCACGCCCGCCTCCGCAAAGGGCGAGTCTGCTGGCTGCCTGGCGCTACTCGCAGCTGTAGGCATGTCCACGGCAACGCTGGCCACGATGGCTCTGTGGCTGACGGGAGGGGGCTGACGGCAGCCTCAAGGCATCTGATTGCGGGCTACGGGGAAGTGGAGATCGCAACTTCGGCAACTCCATCCTTCATTGCCCCTGTATTGCAGATGGCATATCCCTGGTCGTAGCCGCCAAAGCCATTCTTCGCCCTGAAAGACCAAGAGAGAAAACGGTCTT
>VGQR01000345.1 GCA_016882345.1 Cyanobacteria bacterium K_DeepCast_35m_m2_023 | reverse complement strand
GGTTGAAGACACGAATCGGTTCCCCACGCAGCAGGGCGCGCGCAAACAGCATCGGCGCCATGTCAGGACGGCCCCAGGGGCCATAGACGGTGAAAAAACGCAGGCCGGTGGCTGGCAGCCCATACAGATGGCTTTGAGTGTGCGCCATCAGCTCATTGGCCTTTTTGGTGGCGGCGTAGAGGTTGACCGGATGGTTGACGGGCTGGCTTTCGCGAAAGGGCAGGCCGCGGTTGCCGCCATAGACACTGCTGCTCGAGGCATAGACCAGATGCTCGACGGCCTGCTGACGACAGCCTTCGAGCACATGGCCAAAGCCGACCACATTGCTCTGCAGGTACACAGCGGGATTCTCCAGCGAGTGCCGCACACCGGCCTGAGCCGCGAGGTGCAGCACCTGTCGCGGCTGCTGCACGGCAAACAGCTCGGCCACCGTGGCTGCGTCCGCCAGGTCGGCAGCCACAAACTCAAACGCTCCGGTGACTGCCGCCTCAGGGCGCCGCGCGACACGTTCAAGACCAGCAAGCCGGGCCTGTTTGAGTGCCGGATCGTAATAAGGATTGAGGTTGTCAAGACCGACGACCCGCTCGCCTCGCTCAATCAGGGCCCTGGCGACGGCAGCCCCGATGAACCCGGCAACACCTGTCACCAGGATCGGTCGCGCCTGTCTGGGCTTTGTGCTGTTCGTCAGAGTGGATGCCCCTCAGTGTGGAATGGCTTTGGTGGCCACTAGCGTCGCACCATGGGCAATTTGCTGGTCACTGGTGGCGCGGGCTACATCGGCAGTCATAGCTGCCTAGCTCTACTGCACTCGGGTCACAGCCTGGTGGTCATCGATGATTTCTCCAACGGTTCGCTGGACGCCCTCAGAACCGTGGCCCAGCTCAGAGGGCTGCATCCCTGTTCAAGGCTGGATCCGCTTCGTTCACACAGGCGTCGCTGGCTCTGGCAGAACGGCGACCAACGCCTGACCCTGCTCGAGGGCGACATCCGTCAAAGGGACGCGCTACAGGAAGCCTTTGAAGCCGACAGCATCGATGCGGTGCTGCACTTTGCAGGTCTCAAGGCCGTGGCCGAATCGGTGGCCAAACCACTCGACTACTGGGACATCAACGTTGGCGGCAGTCGTCAGGTGCTGGACGTCATGGCCGACAACCAGTGCCGCACCTTCGTGTTCAGCAGCAGTGCCACCGTCTATGGGATGGCCGAACAGGTGCCGATCCCCGAAGTCGCTCCGATCAAACCGATCAATCCCTACGGCCAGACCAAAGCGGCTGTCGAGCAGATGCTGCAGGATCTGTCACACAGCAGTGCCTCGGCCGATGGCGCCTGGCGCATTGCCTGCCTGCGGTACTTCAACCCGGTCGGAGCCCATGACAGCGGCAGCATTGGCGAAGATCCCGATGGCATACCGAGCAACCTGTTGCCATTGATCTGCCAGGTGGCGAGTGGCAAGATTGACTCACTCAACATCTATGGCAACGATTGGAACACCCCTGACGGGACAGGTGTCCGTGACTATGTGCATGTCATGGATCTCGCTGAGGGGCATTGCGCCGCACTCGAGACGATCATGGGCGAAGAGCCGCAGATGCTTGTGCTCAACCTGGGCAGCGGTGAAGGGCATTCCGTTCTGCAAATGATTGAAGCGTTTGAGCGAATCAATTCAACGACCATTCCATTCACCGTCTGTGGTCGACGCAATGGTGACTCGGCGATCTCAGTCGCCGACGCAAGCCTGGCCCATGACCGCCTTGGCTGGAAGACACGCCGTGAACTGGCCGACATCTGCCGGGATGCCTGGCGCTGGCATCTGCAGAATCCCAGCGGCTTCGCCCACTAACGATGGCCTTGCGCACGCCCTGGTTTCGCGAGCGATCGAAACTGTTTGCCCTATCCGTCATCGATGCATGCCTGGTTGGCGGTTTCACCAATATCATCAATGATCTCAGGGTTGGCACAGCAACCGGTGTCGACACAATTACGTTACTACTGATTCTCAGCTGGACAGGTCTCTCCTACCTGTGCGGGCGTTACTCAACGAGTACCAAGGGCAACCAGGGCTTCTTGGACATCGTGACGCGCACGATCGTGGTGGCCCTGCTAGTACTAGCGATTGGCGTGATTGTTTTCAGCTGGGGCCTGAAAAGCAGCGACCCCAGAACCTACCGCGGCTTCCTGATACCCCTGTTGATCAGTGCGAGTATGGCCTCGGCTCTGAGCCAACAAATAGGACGGCGGCTGATTCATCGCAACGTTCAGCCGTGGCTGTTGATTAGCAACAGCAACGATCTCTCGGTCCTGTCCAACGAACAGCAGGATATCCGCAGCATTCGACGCATTCCGATCCAACTCATACCGCTGGACACCATCGATCAAGCACAACAGGTCATTACTGAAAACGACGACAGTCGCTGCGCAGGGATCGCCATCGGCGACCTTTATGGTGTCCCGAAAAGCACCATCCAGCAACTGGCCGACAGACGTGCTGCCGGGCTTCGGGTCATCACTCTGGTGAACTGGTGCGAAACCTTTCTGCATAGGGTTCCACCCGAATTGATCTCGCCCGAATGGCAACTCCGTGCCGAGGGTTTTGAACTGCGTCCAGGCACACTCAACTGGCGCACCAAACGGGCTGGCGATCTACTGTTAGCAAGCATGCTTGGGATGGCTGCAATCCCCATTGTCGCCGTATGCGGTGCGCTGATCTGGTTGGAAGATCATGGGCCAATCTTTTACAGGCAACGCCGCAACGGCATTAACCAGACACCGATTCACATCATCAAATTGCGCACCATGCACGTGAATGCCGAGTCGGGGCAGGCACGCTGGGCCGAACGCAATGACCCACGCATCACACGCACAGGCCAATGGCTACGCCGACTGAGGCTTGATGAGTTACCCCAGCTCTGGAATGTCATCAAAGGTGACATGAGCTTGATTGGTCCCAGACCGGAAAGACCCGAATTTGACGCCAATCTCGAAACCGAAATCCCTAATTATCGCCTGCGCT
>VGQR01000344.1 GCA_016882345.1 Cyanobacteria bacterium K_DeepCast_35m_m2_023 | reverse complement strand
CTATGAGCACAATCAGAACGCTTGGTATCAGGACCTCTATCTGCGCCGCATGGGCGAACAGATGGCCCTGCACCGCAGCGCCGACGACTACAAGCCCACCGCCATGAAGCAGGCCGAAGCCCAAGGCGCCCGGCCGCGCCGCCAACCCTGGGCCTTGCCCGAGCCGCTGGGTCCGGTCTGTGGGCTGCCGCCGCGGGCCGAGGTGGGTGCAGCGGTGGGGGCACCCGAGCTCAGCCATCCCCGCCGCCGCCGCCGCTCAGGTCGGCAGCTCGCTGAGCTCTAGCCAGCGTTCTTCCGCTGCGGCGATGGCCTGGCTCAGGTCGGCCAGGTCCTGGCTCAGGACTTCGAGCTGGTCGTAATCATTGCTGCCGGCAGCCAGTTGCTGCTCGAGGTCTGTGCGGCGGGCTTCGAGCCTGGGGAGTTCGCTTTCGAGACGTTCGAGCTCCCGGTTTTCCTTGAAGCTGCGTCGACGCGGTTGCTCTGATTTCGGTTTGTCACGCGCCGATGAGAGTGCTGTGGCATTCCCTGCCGGCGCTGTTGGGCCAGGCTGCCGCGCCTCCAGATAACTGCTGTAGTTGCCCTCGAAGCGTTGCAAGCGGCCATCCTCGAAGCAGAACAGGCGATCGACGGTGCGATCGAGGAAGTAGCGGTCATGGGACACGATCACCACACAGCCACGAAAATCCTCGAGAAAGTCCTCCAGCACCGTCAGCGTTTGCACGTCGAGGTCGTTGGTGGGCTCATCGAGCAGCAACACGTTGGGCGCCTCGATCAGCAGGCGACAGAGGTGCAGCCGCCGTCGCTCGCCCCCCGAAAGCTTGGAGATTGGCTGGTACTGCTGTGCCGGTGGAAACAAAAAGCGCTCCAGCAGCTGCGACGCACTGAGGGTTGAGCCGTCCAGCTCAATGCTGCTGGCAGCGTCCTTGACCACGTCGATCACTTTGCGGTCGCGGCCGGCGGCATCGGTCGCCGCCAGCACCTCATGGCTGTGCTGGTCGAAGTAGGCCAGTTTCACGGTGCTGCCGAGCTCCAGGCGGCCGCCGTGGGGTTGCCGCCGCCCGGCGATCAGATCCAGCAGGGTGGATTTGCCCGCCCCGTTGGGGCCGATGATCCCCACCCGGTCTTCGGGGCTGAAGTCGTAGCTGAAGTCCTGCAGCAGGGCCTGGGCACCGGCGTGACGGGCCTGATCGCTGGCCCAGACGGTCAGCTGTTCGGCCTCGATCGCCCGCTTGCCCAGTCGGCGCTGGTTGCTGGCCAGGCTCAAGGGATCTTTGCTCTGGCGCTTGGGCGTCTGCTGCATCGCCTCGATGCGCTGGATGCGGGCCTTCTGTTTGGTGCTGCGGGCCTTGGGCCCGCGCTTGAGCCACTCCAGTTCGCGCCGCATCACCCCCTTGAGCTTGGCCTCGCTGGCAGCGGCCGAGGCCTCCTCTTCAGCTTTGCGGGCCAAGAAGTAGGCATAGTTGCCGTCGTAGCTGCGAGCCTCACCCCGGTCGACCTCGACGATCCGGTTGGTGACCTGGTCGAGCACGTAGCGGTCGTGGGTGATCAGCACCAGGGCGCCGCCGAAGCGCTGCAGATAGCCCTGCAGCCACTGGATGCAGTCGGCATCCAGGTGGTTGGTTGGCTCATCGAGCAACAGCACCTCCGGGTCGGCCACCAGGGCGGCCGCCAGGGCGAGGCGCTTGCGATATCCCCCTGACAGATCGCCCACCCGCCGCTGGGTGTCACTGATGCCCAGTCGCTGCAGCACCTCGCGGATCTGCTGCTCCAGCCCCCAGGCCTGGCTCTGGTCCATGCGGGCGTTGAGGCTGCTCAGTTCGCTCAACAGGGCCGTGTCGTCGTCGCCGTCGGCGTGGGCCTGGGCCAGGGCATCGCTGACGGCGGTATAGCGCCGCAGCAGTTCCATCTTTTCGCCGCTGGCGCTGAACACCTGCTCGAGCACGGTCCGCTGCGGGTCGAGCTCAGGCTCCTGCTCAACACACACGACGCGGGTGCGGGGCGCACAGCGCCGTTCGCCGCCGCCCAGGGACTCCTGGTCCGCCAGCACCTTGAGCAGGGTCGATTTGCCGGCGCCGTTGGGCCCGATCAGCCCCAGGCGCTCGCGATCAGCGATGTGCAGCGTCAGCCCCGTGAACAGGGGCCGCACGCCAAAGTCCTTGCGCGCATCAACCAGACTGATCAAACTCAAACCGCAGGGCCTCTCTGTGGGGTAACGGCAGCCAGGCGCTGGGCCTCCAAGTGGGCGAACACGCTTTTGTCACCGACATCGGCTACAGCCGGCATCGGAAACTTGCGCAGGCAGAGCACCAGCAACAGGGCGCTTTCCAGGGTCAGCAAACTGGTAGAGACGCCAACATCGACCAGGCCCACCAGATAGCCCAACAGGGCCACGGGCAGCAGCAGGGTGACGCCAATCGCTTCGGGCCGGCGGAAACAGAAGAACTCCTTGAAGCCAATCCCTGCTAGCGCCGCAAACAGCGGTCCGATCGCCAGCAGCCACAGGCGCTGTTCACCCAGGGCCTCAGCCATGTGCTGGGGCCCTGCGATCACCGCCAGGCTAAGTCCGCCCAGGCTGCCGAGCAACCAGAACAGTTGCAGCATCTGGTGCAGGGGCCGCAGGTAGATATGAATCCAACGCAGGGCCAAGCCCACCCCCAGGGCCAACAGCACGAACCAGGGCCAGAGCAGCGCCGTTCCGACCAGCCGCGATTGGGCCAGCAGCCCGAGCTGGGCGATGGCCGCCAGCAGGAGGGCCAGCCGATAGGCGAGCACTTCGCGGCGGTCGTTGGCGTCGATGCTGAAGGGTCCGTAGACCCCGTCAAACACGGGATCATTCATGGCGGTTTGCGCTGGCCCCCACCAGTGTGGCCAGTGACGGTCCGGCTGGGACGATGCCGCTGGGATGCAGTGGAAACAGGGCGGCGAAATAATCGCGTCGCCAGGCTTCGGGCCAGCAGGTGTCCGCCACACACTCCAACCCGTAGAACCGGGCGCGCCACTGCCACAGGCTC
>VGQR01000343.1 GCA_016882345.1 Cyanobacteria bacterium K_DeepCast_35m_m2_023 | reverse complement strand
CTTGCACCGGAACTGGCCCTGCGGGTGAGTGCCGTGTCGGGTCGGCTGCAGCGAGGCCGCCACACCACCCGCCACGTGGAGCTGTTTACCCTGGCCCCGGGAGCCCTGTTGGCCGACACGCCAGGGTTCAACCGCCCCGATCTACCGGCCGATCCCGTGGCGCTGGGCCCGCTGTTCCCGGAGATCCGGCAGCGGCTGGAAGCGGGCGTTTGCCGGTTCAAGAACTGCCTGCATCAGGACGATCCCGGCTGCGCCGTGGGCAGCGACTGGGATCGTTTCTCCCTCTATGGCAGCTGCCTGGAGGCGGTGGAGAGCCAAGTGTCTCGTGAGCGATCCCGCACTAGCGACACGGCCGGTCTCAAGCAACGCGGAAGCCGCCGCGAGCCGCTGCTCGATCAACGGCTGCGAAGACCTTCCCGCCGCCGCTTGCGCCAGGAAGGTCTTGACGAAGCTGATTGACGGTGTTCCGGTGCTGCATGTATTCCGGGGCGCCTTATTTGACTTTACTCGAGTTTGAGAGTTCCCAGAGTCTTCGCGCGCCTTTCTTGGTCTTGAGCTTGTAGTTCAGCCATGCAATTGCCCTGAGGGACAAGCAAGCAGCTGACGTAGTTCGACGCGCTGATTAAGGCGGCGCGAATCGCTTTTGCCACAGGTGTTCGATTGGCTGTCGTTGAGTTGTTGTCGAAGCTGAGTGTCCCTGCCGCCGCCGTCGCTGCATATCCAGCAGAGCTCATGCCAGGGACGAAACCTGCGACTAGGCCAGCGGCAGGAAGGAGTGATCCGCTGCGTTGCTTTTGTTCAATGCTGTTGCTTGATCTGCCTTCGACTGTGCGAGCGCCCACAATTTCTCCTGTGGTGCTGTCGACCACCCGGATGTCGATGGATACATAGTCTTTGGTGGTCGTTACTTGCTTGCTGCCGCCAAAGCCCATGAAGCTCATCCCGCTTCCTTGGCTCTCGACATCAGTATTGCTGTCAAATGAGGTGACGGTTCCCAGAACGATATATTGAGCGCCAGTCATCTGGCCTTTCTGAGCAGACGTAGGGGCTTTCTTCACAATTCCCAGAGCGGCCAGTTCCTGCTCGGAGAGAACTTGACCGAGGCTTTGTCGTTCCACAATCTTCAGCTCACCCGTGGCCTGAAGCTCATTGGCAAGAGCGTGGGCCATGTCCTGAGCAACCGGACCCTGCCACCACCAAGCGCCAGTGACGTTGTTTTTGAACTCAGGGATTGAAACGGTTGGCTTGATCAGACTTTTTCGGGCCTGTGTGGGGGCCTGAGCTTGGGCAGAGCTCTCCGGAGCAACCAAGACGCTGCCGCATAAACCAACTGTTGCCACAAAGAGAGCAATATGCGCTGAACGCATAATCGAAATGCAAAAGATATTCCTAAATTTATCTCAGGGCTGCCCTTGCCTCGTTTCGTTCAGCCCAGGCCGGGCAGGTTGAGGTTGAGGCCGCCGGTGAGCTCTTCCATGCGTTGTTTCATCGTGCCGGTGGAGAGCTCATAGGCCGCCTTGAGGGCATCGAGGGTGGCGGCTTCCGCGGCGGGAGTACCTTCCGCCAGCAGGGCGGGGTCGAGGCGCACCTTCAGGGGTTGCTGGTTGCCGGAGAGCCACACGCTGGCGCGGCCGCAGCTGCTGGTGCCCTCCAGCTCCATGGCGTCGAGCTCCTCCTGGAGCTTGGCGGCGTCCTGCTGGATCTGTTGGGCCTTCTTGAAGGCTTCGGTGAGCTGGCCGAAGTTGGGGAGTCCGAAACCGGCCATCGCCGCGTTGCTGCAAGTTGGCGCAGGCTACGTGGTGCCTCAGGCCGCCAGGGCCAGGCCCTCGAACGGCCCCAGCCGTTTCACTTCGGTGTGCAGAGCGAGGCCGTGGGCCGCCTGCACGCGCTCCTGCACGGCGCTGATCAGCTGATCGATCTCGCTGGCGGTGGCGCCGCCGGTGTTCACGATGAAGTTGGCGTGAATCGGCGACACCTGCGCCCCGCCGATGGACAGGCCCTTGAGCCCCAGCGCCTCGATCAGCTGCCCGGCCTTCTGCGGTTCCGGGTTGCGGAACACGCTGCCGCAGCTCGGTTGCTGGTAGGGCTGGGTGCTGGTGCGGCTGTGCAGATTGCCGCTGGTGCGGCGGCTCAGCTCGGCGGGGTCGTGGCCGGCCTGCAGGCGAAAGCGGGCCGCGAGCACCACCAGCTCCTCCTGTTGCAGGCGGCTGTGGCGGTAGGCGAAGTCGAGCTCGCTGTTCGTGAGCTCGAAGGGGTGATCGGGCCGCCGGGGATCGATCACCGTGACGCTCTCCAGCACTTCGGCGGTGCAGCCCCCCTGGGCGCCGGCATTCATCACGGCCGCGCCGCCCACCGTGCCCGGGATCCCCACCGCCCACTCCAGGCCTGAGAGCCCGGCCCGGGCCGCGCGCCGCGCCAGGGTGGGAATCGGTTCGCCGGCCTGGGCTTCGATCACCCCGCTGCCGGCGTCGAGTTCGGCGCCCTGCAGCCGCCGGTTGCAGAGGGTGAGGCCCTCCAGACCCGCATCGCTCACCAGCAGGTTGGAGCCCGCCCCGATCACCCGGGCCGGCAGCGATGCCCCGTGCGCCCAGGCCAGCAGCGCCTGCAGCTGCTCGAGGCTGTCGGGTTCAGCAAACCACTGGGCTGCGCCGCCGACGCGCCAGGTGGTGTAGTCCGCCAGGGCGACGGCTCGCCGTAATCCCAGCGGTGCAGGAGCGTTCACGCCGCTAGGGGAAACATGGCGAGGGGGTCTTCCCGCTCCTGCAGGCGCCCCCAAAGGCCGTTCACATCGCCAGCGCCCATCGCCAGCACCAGATCGCCCGGCCGGCTGCGCTCCGCCACGGCGTCTGCCAACTCTTCAAGGCTGTCGGCCACCGTCACGCGCAGATCAGGGCGCTGGCGCTGGATGGCGTCGCCCAGTGCATGGCTGGAAATCCCCATGATCGGCGCTTCTCCGGCGGCGTAGAGCGGCGCCAACACCACTTCATCGGCCTGGCAGAGGGCCTCGGCGAAGGGTTCGAGGAATTCGGCG
>VGQR01000342.1 GCA_016882345.1 Cyanobacteria bacterium K_DeepCast_35m_m2_023 | reverse complement strand
TTGCTGCCTTCACGCACGCCGCTGTAGACGCCGTAGGACCCCGAGCGGTGATGCAGCCGGCCCACCAGCGACCACTGGGGGTTGACCAGCGCTTCAACCTCAAAGGCCAGGTAATTGAGAAATTGCATGTAGCGCTCGCGAAAGGTGCGTTCGTAATCGCTGGCAGCGGTGTTGAAGCTGATCCCCTCCACCAGAAAAATGTTCAACCAGGGCCGCATCCAGATGCGCAGGCCTACGCCGCCCGTGAACTCGGCAAATGACTGGCCCAGCAGGGGCTCAAAGCCCGCAATCTGGTTGTAAGCCCCGCCGGGTTGGGGATTGGCGCTGTGACCAATCGCGTTGACGTCCAGTTCGAGCGAGAACGGCCCTCCGTTGAGCAGGCGTTTGTTGAGTCCCAGTCCGGCTAGGTATTCGGGTCGCCAGCGCCCTTTGAAAAAGAAAGCATCGCCGAAGTTGGCATCAATCATCTTGCCGCCCCAGGCGGTCAGGGCCCAGTTGTAGGGCTGCCAATTCGGAACGGGGGGCAGCAGTGGCGTACAGGCCAGTGGTTCGGCGGGCGGCAGGGGCACCGACGGCGCTTCGTTCAGGTCGAAGTCGGTTTCGTTGCCGTCGAGATCGAGGATCCCGTAAATGTTTTCAGCCTCGCCGCTGCCCTCGAGCAGGTTGTAGCGCAGTTGGCTGGCCTGCAGATACTGCTGACCGCGCTGCAGGCGAATGTTGCCCTTGACGAATAGGGTTCGCGAACGGGTGTCGTATTCGAGCCGGTCGGCTAGCAGGCGTCCACCGGCCACCATCGCCTGCACATGCCCCTCGGCGATGACTCGACCCAGGGCGCCGTCGTAGCGCAGCTCGTTGGCGCTGAGCTCCAGTTCGAGTGGCAGCTCTGCCTCGGCGGGCAACGCCTCGACCGTCCGCTGACTGGCCTGTGGGGGTTGCCCCGCAGCGACAGAAGCCGAACGTTCCACAGGGGAAACATCCTGTGGCGGCAGCTCGGCAGCGTCAGCGGCGGGCAGGCTGCCGATGAGCGAGCTCAACCCTGCGGCAACACAGGCCGATCGGAGGGATCGGGGCAGGAACACAGTGTTGCCCTAGGGCACCAAACCGGGCGATCCTGCCATGCATGGGTGCAGGGTTCAGGATCGATGCCGCGGTCCGGCAACTGTCCAGAAGCCGATCACTCCTCGAGGTCCTTGCGGCTCGGGGTACGGCTGGGATCGCTGGCCAGAAAGCCGAACACGAAGATCCCGATGAAGAAGAAAACGACCGAGTAAACCGAAATCTTGAGGGCGAGCATGGCCGAGTTTGAGAGTCGGGCTTGTGTCCTGAGCCTTGGATCAGAAGGCCGGTTGGCCCATCATCCTATGGGTCCTGACAGGCCATCCAACGACGGCCAAGCCCCCTGTGGTGCCCCAGCCCGTGAGGATTGAAACGTTTCAGTCATCTTTTCGCCTCGACCTCCAGCCCCTGTGGCAGCGCAGCAACGCTGCTGGCGACTGGCATCAGGCCCTGGGCGATCCCTGGGGCGAGCGCTGTCGGCCCGATTGGCATCAGCGCGGTTTGATCATCTGGCCGCGTGGGGGTGGTTGGTTGCGGCTGCGGCTCGCGCTGGTCTGTCCCCAGCCCTGGCGCGGCCTGGCCGAGGCCGCCTCGGCCCGCCTGGCCCTGCGCTGGTGGGCCGAGGCGGCCGAGCTGTGGGCCGATGGAGCCCTGATCCATCGCGGTGACCTGTTCGACAGCGCCTGCCGTTGGCCCCTGCCCCTGCCGTGGTGGCAGGGGCAGCCCCTGCAGCTGGAGCTGCGATTGCGCAGTCCACGGCATGACGATGGCGCCCTGGTGCAGAGCCGTCTCGAGCTGGAGCCCCTCGATCCGTCCGATCCCGCCCAGCTGCTGCGCGACACCCGGGCCGAGCTGGCCGCTCTGCACGACGGCGGTCCCGGGCTGCCCCCCGACGCCCTGATCCATGTGTTGGGCCACGCCCACCTCGATTTGGCCTGGCTGTGGCCGGTGGCCGACACCTGGCGGGCCGCCGAGCGCACCTTTGCCTCGGTGCTGGCGTTGATGGAGCGCTGGCCCGAGCTCCATTTCGGCCACTCGACCCCGGCGCTGTTTGCCTGGTTGCAGGCCCAGCGACCCGCCCTGTTTGCCCAGATCGCAGCGGCGGTGGCCGCGGGACGGTTTGAACCGATCAATGGCCCCTGGGTCGAGAGCGACTGTGTGCTGCTGGCGACGGCCTCACTGCTGCGCCAGTTTGCGCTGGGGCAACGCTGGAGCCGGCAGGCGTTTCCCCAGCTCACCCACGAGCTGGCCTGGCTGCCCGACAGCTTTGGCTTTGCCGGTGGCCTGCCCGCCATCGCCCAGGCCACCGGCGTGCGCTGGTTCTGCACCCACAAGCTGGCCTGGAATGCCACCAATCCGTTTCCGCATCGCCTGTTTTGCTGGCGTAGCCGCTGCGGCAGCGAGGTGCTGGCGCTGATGACCGCCCCGATCGGCACCGACGGCGACCCGGTCGCCATCGAGCGCTATCGCCTGCAGTGGCAGCAGGCGACGGGGTTGGCCCAGGCCCTGTGGTTGCCCGGTGTGGGCGACCACGGCGGCGGCCCCACAGCCGAGATGCTCGCGCAGTTGGCGCTGTGGCACGAGCAGGCCAGCCGCGGTGCGTGCCTGGCCCCGCAGCGCCATGGCCCCCTGCGCGACTACCTGCAGCAGCTCGAGCCCCACGCCGCCCGGCTGCCGATCTGGCGGGATGAGCTCTATCTCGAGCTGCACCGCGCCTGCGCCACCAGCCGGCCCGACCAGAAGCGCCACAACCGCAGCCTCGAACGGCTGCTGCGCGAAGCCGAGCTGGCCCAGGTCCTGGTGGCCCCAGCCCTGCCGGGGGGGCGGCGGCCCGACTGGCGCGTGCTGCTGTTCCAGCAGTTTCACGACATCCTGCCGGGCACTTCGGTGCCCGAGGTGTTCGAGCAGGCCGAACCCCAGTGGCGGCAGGCCCGTCGCCAGGCGCGCCGCCAGCGTGATCTGGCCCTGAGCCATTG
>VGQR01000341.1 GCA_016882345.1 Cyanobacteria bacterium K_DeepCast_35m_m2_023 | reverse complement strand
CAGAGCCCATGGCGGCAGCTGGGGCAGGCCCTGCGAGCCGTGGTGGCAAGCCTTGGGCTCGACCTGAGGGCGCTGTGGCGCCGCAACGGCGCCGGTGAGCTGCCGCGGCCGCCCTGGTGGCCGCCAGCCCTGGCGCCCCTGCTGTGGCCCCTGCTGTTGGCCCTGCTCGTCGCCCTAGTGCTGGCCCTGACGGCAGGCCTGGGCGCCGTCTTGCCGCCAGGGCCACCCCAGAGCCCGGTGATTGCCGACCTCGAGCCTGCCGCTGAGCTGACCCCCTTGCCAGCCGGCGAGAACGCGCTCAAGGCCCCCGAGCAGGCCACGGCACCACAGCCTGCAAGTGAACCTCGGCCCGAACCAGTGCCCATGCCCGAGCCCGATCCGGTGCTGGTCGCATTGAGCCAGGGTCTGGACCCCGAACCCGCGCTGATCCGCCGCGTTCAGGCGGACCCTGCACGCGCCGCACTGCTTCTGGAGCTGAGCCCGGCCTTTGGCGAGCTCGACCTCCGCCGCCAGCGCCGACTCGCCGAAGACTGGCTAGAGCGCTCTCTGGAGCTTGGCTTTGAGCAGCTCGAGCTGGTCGATGGCCAAGGGCAGCCGCTGGGCTATCGGGCCCGGATCGGTTCAGGCATGATCCTGCTCAACCCCGAGGCGACCTCCTGATGGTGCTGCAGCTGAGCGATCTGCAGGAGCTGTTCGGCCCTCCGCTCAACGGGGCGGACGCCGCTCAAGCGAAGCCCACCCCCCCAGCCCAGGCCACTGCGGCCAAGCTGGGTGTCTGCACCGACAGCCGCACGTTGCGCTCAGGCCAGGTGTTCATCCCGCTGGTGGGAGAGAGCTTTGACGGTCACGCCTTCGTGGCTGATGCGATCGCCGCAGGGGCCTGTGCCCTCGTGCTGGAACCGCAGCGCCTGCCTCTGCAGAGCCTGCTGCAGCAAGCCAACGCAGCGGGATGCCTCCTCTGGGGAGTCGATGACACCCTCGACGCCTACCAACGGCTGGCCCTCGAGGCGCGCAAGCGGCTGCAGGCACCGGTGGTGGCGGTCACGGGCTCCGCGGGCAAAACCACCACCCGTGAACTGATCCGAGGGGTGCTGGCCCCCCTGGGTCCGGTCTGGGCCAGCAGCGGCAATGAAAACAACGACATCGGCGTGCCGCTCACCTTGCTGGGCGCAGGCCCTGAGCACAGCGCCGTGGTGGTGGAGATGGGCATGCGCGGCCTGGGCGAGATCGAGCGGCTGAGCCGCTGCGCCAGGCCCGATGTGGCCGTGATCACCAACATCGGCAGCGCCCACATCGGCCGTCTGGGCAGCCGCGAGGCGATCGTGACGGCCAAATGCGAGATCGTCAGCGCGCTCACGCCCGCTGGCGTGGTGGTGATCCCGGCCGGCGACCCCCTGCTCGATGGGGCGCTGGAGCGAACCTGGAGCGGCCGGGTGCTGCGGGTTGCCCTCAACGGGGATCTGCTGGCCAACGGCACACGGCCGCCGGACCTGACGGCAACCCCAGAGCCCGACAGGCTGCTCCTGGCCGATGGTGCGGCGGTGCCCCTCCCCCTGCCTGGACTGCACAACGCCCGCAACCTGCTGCTGGCCCTGGCGGTGGCCCGGGAGCTGGGTGTGCCGCTGAGCGCACTGACTGAGCTAGATGTGCAGGTGCCCGGCGGGCGCAGCCGGCGGCTGCAGCTTGGCGGGCTGACCGTGCTCGATGAGACCTACAACGCCTCCCCCGAAGCCGTGCTGGCGGCGCTCGAGCTGCTGGCGGCCCAACCGGGCCGGCGCTTTGCGGTGCTCGGCACCATGCTGGAGCTCGGGGATCAGAGCGTGGCGCTGCACGGCCGGGTGGCCTCCCGCGCCGCCGCCCTCGGTCTCGATGGGCTGGTGGTGGTGGCCGGCGGCGCCGAAGCCGCCGCCATGGCCGCCGCCGCTGCCGAGCTGCCGCAGCTGGCGGTGGTGGCCAGCCCCGAGCAGGCCGCATCACCCCTGGCGGCCTGGTTGCAGCCCGGCGACGTGGTGCTGCTCAAGGCCAGCCGCGGCGTGGCGCTGGAGCGGCTGATCCCACTGCTGCCACGACTGTCCGACTGATCCACTGTCCGAGCGATCGCCTGTCCGACGGATCCCCTTGCGCGAACTCAGCTCGGCCCCTGCCAGTGTTCGCGCACCAGCTGACGGGCGCGGCCCAGGGCCAGGCTGCCGGCGGGCACATCGCGGGTCAGGGTGGAGCCGGCACCAACGGTGACCCCTTCACCCAGGGTGATCGGGGCCACCAACACGCTGTTGGCGCCGGTTTTGCTGCCGGCACCGATCACGGTGCGATGCTTGCACACACCATCGTAGTTGGCGGTGATGGTGCCGGCGCCCACGTTGACATTGGCCCCCAGATCGGCGTCGCCGATGTAGCTGAGGTGGTTGACCTTGACGCCCGCAGCCAGGGTACTGTTCTTGATCTCAACGAAGTTGCCGACGCGGCACCCCTCGGCAAGCTCGGCGCCGGGGCGCAGCTGGGCATAGGGGCCGATGGCACAATCGGCATCCACACGGGCCTCACGCACCACCGAGTAGACGATCTCCACCCGATCGCCAACGGTGGCGTTGTCGATCAGGCTGCCGGGGCCGATGCGGCAGCCGCTGCCAATCAAGGCCGCTCCCCTGAAGTGACACTGGGGCTCGACCACCACATCGCGGCCGAAGCGGGTGCCCTCGCTCAGGGTGCAGCTGGCCGGATCGACAAAGGTGACGCCTTCACGCATCCAGTGCTCGCGCAGGCGCTGCTGCAGCGCCGCCTCACACTGGGCCAATTGCAGCCGGTCGTTGATGCCGTTGAGTTCATCGGCATCGGCCACCTCCACATGCATCGCCGGGCTCAGCAAGGCCACGGTGTCGGTGAGGTACAGCTCCCCCTGGTCGTTGTCGGTGGTGAGCTCGGGCAGCACCGCCGCCAGCTTGGACCAGTTGAAGCAGTAGATGCCGGCGTTGATCAGGTCGATGCGGCGCTGCTCGTCGTTGCAGTCGCGGTGCTCGACGATGGCGCTCACCTC
>VGQR01000340.1 GCA_016882345.1 Cyanobacteria bacterium K_DeepCast_35m_m2_023 | reverse complement strand
ATGGGCCCAGGTGGCGTAGAGGGCCCCGGCCGAGTGGAAGGCGGTGCGATCCGGGAGCTGGATGCGATCGGGCACCGGCAGGTAGCAGGCCCGATCTCCTGCGAAGCTCACGGGCACCGGCCAGCGGCTGAGCACCGCCTCTGCACCAGCCAGCCGCTCCGGCTCAGACCGCAGCACGGCCCCTTCGGCCTGGCGGCGCTTCTGGATCAGCGCCTTCAGGGCCTCGCCCTGCAGATCGGCAGCATTGAAGAGTGCCACCGGCCGGTAGCTGACCCAGCTGCGGCAAGGCGGAACCGACGGCTGACCATCGGCGCCAGCGGATCCGTGCCCACCCTCAGCAGCAGAACCCGACTCCGCCAGACGGCTTTCGCCCCCCTGATGCACCTGGGGCCGCAGCACATGCACCGCCTTGCTGCCCTTGCGGGGAAAGATCCCCAGGGCCTTGGCCTCAGCAAAACCGCACCAGTAGGGCAGGGCCGATCCCCGCAGGTGCATGCCCAGGGTGAGCAACGCTGGATTGGCGCCGCGGTAGCGCCGGCCCGAGAGCAGATTCACGTGGTGGCCACCCGTGCCGGCATTCCACTCCCGCCTCCAGGGGGTGGTACCGGCCTCCAGCAGGGCGATCAGGGAGGCCACCAGCTTCTCCTCAGGGGAGACCTTGGCAGCAGCAGCTCCCTGGGCTGAGCGGGAGGAACGGGATGGTGAAGCAACAGCCACGGATGGACAAGCGCAGGACCGCAAGCGCAGGCGCGGCCAGCGTCAAGGGCCGGCCACAGCGCTCCGTGAACCCAGTGCCACCGGCGTCTCATCGCCACTGGCGGGCCGGCTTGCGAAGCCCTTGCGCGGCCGCGCACGCTGAGGATTCCTGCGCGACGACTTATTGGGGCTTCAGGAGGAATCTGATCCCCCGGCAGGCCTTTGCTCGCCCGTGTTTCTGGGCCATAGGCTGCTGGGCACAGCAGACGAGGGCTCCCGGCGCCATGGAGCTGAAGTTCCGGGTCATCCAGTCGAACGACCGCGGACTGATCACGAAGCAAGGCGATCGCACGTACGCCCGACGCGGACCCGCGAAAGGAGAGGAGACCCTTGAGCTACCGACCCTGTTCATCTGGGTCAGTGGCAAAGACCGCTATCTCGCCCGCTGCTGGACCCAGTGGACAGGCGAACGGCTTGGGGATGACTTCATTTACGTTGCCACCTGTTTTCGGGATGTGATCGATCTCCAGGGAGATACCCGGTATCACCAGTGGTGCTCCAAACAGCTCCGATCAGAACTCTGGACACTGGAGCGAGCACCCATGGACCTCGGCGAGGTGAACTGTCCGCCACCAGAGGCTGTCCACGAAGTGGACAGACACAAATCAGCGATCTATCTGCACAGACGACAACAGCGTCTGCGTGAACAAACGCCGGAGCTGAGCGCTGAAGAAGAGGAGCTGATCCAGCAGATTTATGACCAGAGGGACAGGCTCAATCAAGCGGCGGGATTCATTCAGTACCACGTGGATCACATCATTCCTCTCGCAAAGGGTGGTCAGCATCACCCTGGCAACCTTCAGGTGATCAGCGCCAACGAGAATGTCCGCAAAGGAGCCAAAGTGCGGTCCCCTAAGGAGCAGGCAGGTGGTAGGCAGGCATGGCCGTGCATTCTTGACTCAGACTTATTAGAGACTCTCCATCAAGTTCTGGATCTGGCTCTGTTTGTTAGAGTATCTACTCTGGTCGTCAAGGATCATCTGCCAGCTTGGGTAGGGATAGTTCTGGAGCTTCCGCCAAGACTTCTTGACCCAAGTGCGTTCATTCGGGATGTCCATCTTGATGACTTTCCAGAACGCGAGAACCATCCACCCCCACGAGGCCGACTTCCAGGGAACCAGAGCCTCTTCTGCCTCCCAGAACTCAGGTGGGTGATGGACCAACTTGCCATCGATCTCCCTGGCCGGGATTTTCAGGTGCAGGAGCTCATGGCGCAGAACGTGCTCAATCACAGGCTGTGGGACGTCAGCGCGATTGAACAGCGAATGGAAGAAGATATCGGCACCCGGTTTTCCTTGTTCCCAGCGGATGCAAGCCAGGGTTTGCATTGTCTGCAGGCTGAAGGTCACAGGACCTACTGAATCGAGCCCCATCTCCTGCTGGAGCTTGGCCAGGAGGGCCAGAACGTCAAACGACAGGAAGCTGATCTCGGGGTAGCCAATGGGCTTCTTGCGTGAGAGAGCCATGGCGTATCCCTTGGCTGAAGGTCAATAGAGATGTGGGCTATCCAGCTTCAGTGCCGTTGCTTCTGGTGATGCCCGAGAAGCCCATCACCACCGGGGGCTGTATCGGCCGGAGCTGCTGGGCGGTGGCCTCTAAGAAGGCAACCAGGATGGTGATCAGCAGGATGTAGTCGCGGAGGAGGCGATCTGGAGCCGTGCTGTCTCCAGCACTGCCGTTGGGCTGGAGCTGCTCATCGAGGATGCGCTCCAGCGGCTCCCAGAGAGGGTTTTCGCGGGCATGCCGGTAGCAGTCTCCAAGTGGCTGCTGATAGCTGGCCTCACCAAGGGACGCCACCGTGGTGGAGTGCGCGAAGGCATTACGCACTCGGCGGAGCGTGTGCAACGCCCTCTCCACCTGGTGGTCGATCAGGCCCAGCCGTTGGGCCAGGGCGATGCGGGCCCCGAAGGATCCCAGGGGGCGATCGGTGGAGAAGAGAGTCTCGTTGCCTGAGGGCGGCGCCAGGGACGCCTTGAGCAGGACCTCCAGAGCGGCATCCACGCGGGCTGCACCGACGAGCACGGCTCCACGACCGCGTTCGCTGAGCATCTGCAGGGCAATGGTGCGGGCGGATTCGGCTACGCGGAGGGCTTCTGGTGTGGGTTGATTCACCCGAGCAGGTCCTCCACAAATTCCGAGCAGGTGTCACCGCTCGTGATCAGCAGGTGGTCGCGGGCACGTGTGCAGGCCACATAGAGCAGGTGGCGTTCGGTGGCCACCACCTCTTCCAGGTCGCTGTCGTCGGTGAGGGCCTTGATGCGCTCGGCGTTGGGGATCAC
>VGQR01000339.1 GCA_016882345.1 Cyanobacteria bacterium K_DeepCast_35m_m2_023 | reverse complement strand
GGGGTTCATGAACTCGGCCTTGCCGAGGATCGTGCAACCGGTCAGGCTGCTGAGGGCCTCGAGCCGAATCAAGGGAGTGTTGCCCACGGCCCCCACAAAGCCTCGGGTGATTCCGGGGTGTTCGGCGCCCATGGCAACGCGCGTGCTGGGCGGATGGTAGGCACCCCCGGGCCTGGTCACTAAGGTCGACCGAACGCAGCGCTGGAGATGACCCTCGCGCAACGGTTGAACCGGGTGCGGCAGCACAGCCTGGAGCTGATCGCCGGCCTCGAACCCGAAGACCTGTGTCTGCAGGGCATGGCCGATGCCAGCCCCCCCAAATGGCACCTGGGCCACACCAACTGGTTCTTTGAGACGTTCGTGCTGTTGCCGGCCGTCTCAACGGGGTTGCTGCAGGGCTACGAGCCGGCGCCGCAGCGCTGGGGATTTCTGTTTAACAGCTATTACGACGCCATCGGTGCACGCCATCCGCGGCCCGAGCGTGGCCTGCTGAGCCGCCCCCCCATGGCTGAGGTGCTGGATTGGCGCCTGCGGGTCGATGCGGCGCTTCAGCAGCTGCTCCAGGGCGCGACAAACGACCTGAGGGCCCTGGTGGAATTGGGCCTGCAGCACGAGCAGCAGCATCAGGAATTGCTGCTGATGGATCTGCTCGATGGCTTCAGCCGCAATCCGCTCGAGCCCGCCTATGGGGACGGGCCCGAGCAGCGCTTCGAACAGGCCTGGCGCGACAGGGCCCCAGGGGCCTTGCCCGAATCCGCATCGGCCTGGATCGAGCACCCCGGTGGCCTGGTCGAGATCGGCCATGGCGGCAGCGACGAGGGCTTCCACTTCGACAACGAGGCGCCGCGCCACAGGCAATGGCTGGAACCCTTCGCCCTGGAGCGCGAACTGGTCAGCACTGCGGCCTATGGCGCCTTCGTTGACGATGGCGGCTACCAGCGGCCCGAGCTGTGGATGAGCGAGGGCTGGGCCCTGGTGCAGCAGCGGGGCTGGCAGGCGCCGCGCTACTGGCGCGATGGCGACGCCTTCACCCTGGCGGGGCGCCGGCAGCGCGATCCGCAGGCACCGGTGCGACACCTCAGTTGGTTTGAAGCCGATGCCTATGCCCGCTGGGCTGGAGCCCGGTTGCCCAGCGAAGCCGAATGGGAGCTGCTGGCCGATCGGTTACCCCAGGCCTTTGGCGTGCTGTGGCAATGGACCGCCAGCCCCTACCGGCCCTATCCCGGCTTTGCCCCCGCCGCCGGAGCGGTGGGCGAATACAACGGCAAGTTCATGAGTTCCCAGATGGTGCTGCGGGGCAGCTGCTTTCTGACCCCCGCAGACCACGGGCGACGCACCTACCGCAACTTTTTTGCACCGGCGAGCCGCTGGATGGCCAGCGGCCTGCGCCTGGCACGCGATCGCTGAACCGACCCCACTCAGGCCGAGAATGGACAGCGGCGAACTGGGTCAACGCCCGTTTGCGGCGCTTGCCAGGCCGGATCCTGGGCGACGTAGGCCGGCTTGAGAGCCCGGTTGGAAAACGGCTCCTGATACAACACGCTGAGGGAGCCCGCTATCGGCGGGACCATCCAGCTCCACTCGGCCTGGGGCTCGCGACCCAACTGCTGTTCCTGGCGGCAGAAGTCGAGGAACTCGTGCCCAATCGTGTGGTGATCGGAGATCTTGACGCCTGCCTCGTCAAACGACTGCAGCACCGCCTCGGCCAGCACCAACTGGGCCCGATCGCGCCAGAGGCTGCGCTCATCGCGCAGATCGAGGCCCAGGCCTTCGGCCAGCCGCGGCAGCAGGTTGAAGCGATTGGTGTCGCTGAAATTGCGGGCTGCGATCTCGGTATCGAGGTACCAACCGTTGAACGGTGCGCAGCGAAACAGGACCCCAGCCAAATCGAGGGCCATGTCGCTGACCGCGGGCACGGCATACCAACGCAGACCGAGCTGCTCGAGCCAGGGATGGCGCCCATGGCGAATGCGCACCTCATGGCGGCAATCGGGCGGCAGCTCGAACAGGCAGGGGCCCTCGGCCGCGGTCTCGATCACCAGGGGCAGCAGCTCGAAGTCGCCCCCCGAGGGACGCCATCCCAGCTGCATCAACCGCGCCGTCAGCGCGTTCTGGGCGGGATCACCCACCTGGCGGCCGGTGCTGGTGCGGTAGCCGGCATAACGCAGCAACTGGGGATTCCAGATGCGGGGCCCGACGCGCCCCCGCTCACCGGGATCAAAAACGCTGATCGCCGGCCGCAGATCGCCGCCGTTGTACGCAAAGCGAAGGTGATCAAACAAAGCCTCGGCGATGTCAGGGGCGCGCCGCAGGTCGCGGTGATCGCGCAGATCCAGGCCCTGCCAATAGCGCCGGCCGACGCAGCGCTCGGCCTGCCGCCAGGCCAGCTGGGCGCCGAAGCCCAGCTCGTCGCGGCTGAGCGGCCAGCAATCCCGCTCAGCGAGGTGCTGCTGCGCCAGCGCGCAGCGGGCCTCAAGATCGAGATCGGGCCTGCGTTCGCGTTGAAACCACTGCAACAAGGCCCGTGCCTCGGCGGCGGGAGCACGGGCGCCCACAGCAATCGGCTCGGGCTCGGGCCCCAGCAAGGCCTCGTGCCTTACGCGCCGCTCGGCCAGCTCGCCTGCCGGCAGCCGCCAGGCTCCGGGCTCCCCCGCGCGCGCAGCAGCGGCGCCGCTCCCGGCAAAACTCTCGAGCCGCACCTGCCAGCCGGGCCGCTGCTGTTGCAGGTGCTGCTGCCACTCGGCATTGAACGCCTCGGGGCCGCAGACGATCACCTCGACCGGCTGGTGGCGCCAGGGCTCAAGCTGGGCCAGCCAGCCCTGGGGCTCCAGCCGCCCCGCCCGGGCCGAATCGTGCTCGATCAGGGTGAGACGCCCGCTGGCGGCCGCAGCGCGCAGATCGTCCAAATAGGCGCCCGCCGCACCCCGGTAGGCGTAGGCCACGGTGATCGGCCGCTGGCCCGTGAGAGCGCGCACCGCGGCCATGGCCGGGGTGACACCGATCCCGGCAACCACATACAGCAACGACCTTCGCTCCTGGGGA
>VGQR01000338.1 GCA_016882345.1 Cyanobacteria bacterium K_DeepCast_35m_m2_023 | reverse complement strand
CGAACGGACGCTGCCCAGACCCGGCTCGGATCTGCTGCTCGAGGCCTATCCCGACCTGAGCCCCCTGGGCCTGGCCCGCCAGGACCGCGGCTGGGCACTGCTGCGCCGCGCCCAACCCGGCAGTCCAACCGCCCCGGAAACCGGCGTGCTCGAACTCAGCCTCAGCCGTCCCAGTCAGTTGACCCTGCAGGCGGCCGCGGGCCAGCGCCTCGATCTGAAGGTTGGACCGGGGGAGCTGGTGCTGCCCCTGACCACGCCACTGCAGCTCAGCGTGCAGCCCCCGCCGACGACGCCCGGCGAGTTGCGCTGGAACGGCCAGCCCCTCGAGCCCGAGGCTCCAGGCCGTTACCGCTGGCCGCGAGCCGCGGCGGCCGCCAGCTCGCCATAACCCTTGAGGCAGCCCTCGAGGCTGCTGATCGGTTGTTGCAGCCGCCAGCTCCAGTTGCCGCTGGCGGTGCCGGGGGTGTTGAAGCGGGCTTCATCCCCCAGTTCGAGCAGATCCTGGAGCGGCACCACCGCCAGTTCGGCCCGCGAACGCAGGGCCAGCTCGCTGAGCTGCCAGCCGGGAGCATGAACCGGGCCGCCGATGGCCCGTTCGACGTTGTGGCGGCTGTCTTCGCCGAGTTGGTGCCACCAGCCCAGGGTGGTGGCGTTGTCGTGGGTGCCGGTGTAAACCACCCAGCGCTCGCCCTTGTAATTGGCGGGGAGGTAGGCGTTGGCGGCGTCGCCGTCGAAGGCGAACTGCAGGATCTTCATGCCGGGCAGGCTGAAGCCATCGCGCAACCATTCGACACCGCGGGTGATCACGCCCAGGTCTTCGGCGATCAACGGAGGCGACCTCCGGGCAGCAGCCGCCGCTGTTGCAGACAGTGCAGCCACAGCAGGCCCAGCAGCGGCCAACCGGGCGACAGGCGCCAGTGGCCCCGCTCGGCGGTGGGGGCATCGCCGGGCACGCTCCAGTAGGCCTGCAGCGCCCTGAAGTGATCGAGCCGCAGCAGATCAAACAGCTCGAGCTGGCGCAACAGGCGTTTCACCCACCAGCCAAAGCCGCTGAGCCAGTGGGCCGGCCAGCGATAGACCGGTGTTCCCCACAGCTGGCCGGTGCTCGAGAAGTAGTCGGGCGGCACGCCGCTCTGCTGGAGCAGGTGGCCATTGCGCCTGATTGCAAACAGTCCGGGCTGGCTCCAGACATCGGCGCTGTCGTGGGCCACATAGAACGGCAGATCGCCCACCACCTGCACACCGCAGGACTGGGCATGCTGCCTGAGGTCCTGCCATTGGCGTTGCAGGTGCCACTGCAACAGGGCCTGCTCGAGCAGGGCGTCGCGCTGGGCCAGGTCGAGCTGGCGCAGGGCCTGCCCGTGGCGCTGGGCCAGGGCGGCCGGCCACTGCCACCAGGGCGTGCCGCCCTGCAGCTGTTTGAGCACCACATAGCGGCAGTGGTCCTTGAGCCAGTGCCCTTGCTGGCGCCGCCACTGGCCAAAGCGTTCGCGCTGCTCCGGCGTTGCCGATGACCAGCTGTGGCGCAGGGCGCTCAGCAGCGCCTGGGGGTCGCTGGCGTGGACATCGGCGGGCAGCCAGCCCTGCTCGGCCAGGGCCCGCTGGTCCAGCAGGGCTGGATTGAGGGCCGAACCGCTGGGCGAGCTGTAGGGCGAGCCGGTGCCATCGACCGGTGCCAGGGGCAGCACCTGCCAGGTGCCGATGCCATGGCGCCCCAGCAGGCTGATCCAGTCCCGGGCTTCAGCGCCAAAACTGCCGCTGGCCTGGGGCCCAGGCAGGGCGGTCACATGCAGCAGGATGCCGGCGCCCCTCACAGGGCGGGCAGCCGGTAGCGGCTGATGATTTTTTGGGCGAAGGCGGGGATGTGTCGTTCGGCCATCTCTCCATGGTGGCGCCGAATCCAGAGGGCGTTGCGGGTGAAGTGCGAATCGATCGAAAAACGTCCGTATTCCAGACCCCGCGGGCCGACGGCATTCACCACGCAACCCACCAGCCGCGCCAGCCACACCGGCAGCTTGACGGCTTTGTCATAGGCGTCGATGCCCTGCTGCACCGCCGCTTTGCGGTTGCCTGTGCTGGTCACGGGCGCGGTGTCGAGCTCGGCTTCGACCAGGGCCAGCAACTGGGCGCCGCGGTCGTTGCGCACGGTGATCCACTGGCGGCCAAAGGTGGCACCCATGTAGCCGACCACCAGATCAGCCCCGGCGTTGGTGTAGTCGAAGCAGCTCAGGCAGCTGGGGGCGAACACGTCCTTGAGCTTGGGGGTGTCGAGCCCGAAGAACGGCACGGTCTCCTCGCGGCCGTCGCTGTGCCGGAAGTGGATGCGGAAGTCCTGCATGAACTCGTAGTGCACCACCGTCTCCGGAGAGCTGACGGTGCTCTCGAGAAAGGTCTGCAGGCCCTGCCGGCTGACGTTGTCGACGCAGGGCAACCCCAGCACATACAGCTGCTCGAGCGGCAGGGTCGCCTCGACGGCGCGCAGGGCCTGGATTTGGCAGCCTACGCCGATCGCCAGCAGCCGTTTGATGCCGCTGCCAGGCAGCTGCTCGAGCACCTCCAGATTGGGCGAGAGGGTCGGTTTGTTGACCCGCGCCGCCAGCACCTCCTCCGGGGTGCGGGCCAGCACCGGCACCGGCGTAAAGCGGTCGCCTGGGCTCTGCTGCACGCACAGCACCGCATCCACCAGGCCGCTCTCGAGGGCGCGCACGCCGATCGTGCTGACGATGCCCGTCCATTGCGCCCCATCAATCGGTTGTTTGAGCCGGGCGCTGAGCATGCGCTGCTGCACGCCGAAATACAGCTCGTCGTCGTTGTTCAGGTCGCGGCTGCGGCCATGGACGCGGGCCTCCATGGCGTCGAACTGCTGGTTCAAAAAGGCGCAGGCGTGGCGCACATAGGCCACCCAGCGGCTGTCGCACAGGCCGCACTGGCTGCAGAGGTCCTTGGCGGGGTAGGTGCTGCCCTTGGCCAGGGGCCTGGCCCGTTCGTGGGGCAACGAGGGGATGGTCGAACCAGGCAAGGCAGCCGCCGCCATATCAGTCCTCCAAGT
>VGQR01000337.1 GCA_016882345.1 Cyanobacteria bacterium K_DeepCast_35m_m2_023 | reverse complement strand
ACTGGGACAGGGTGATTGTTTTGAACTCCTGATCCACCACGGCGGTGGCAGTGAAGTCGGGAGCGGGCAGACCGACGAGCCTGGACATGGTTGTTGTTGAAGTGGTGACAGCAGGGGGCGGTGGACGCAGCCAACGCGCAGGCACCGAGTCGAAGTCGGTCCGACTACGACTTAGTACCTTTACAACCTATCACAAAAGTCAGCCCTGCCTGGATCTAGGGTGGACCAAACCTCTGTTGCTGCATGACCTGGGATCCGGTTGTACTGCGCAAATACAACACCACGGGGCACTTTCGCCTGTTGAACCAGGTGCGCAGTGAGCTCAAGTCCAATCCTCTGGTTCGACCGAAGGACGGTGAGCGCATTGCCGACGTCAACCGCAGTCGGGCCTTGGTCAGGGCCCTGGAAGGTCGCCCTGGTGCCGGTGCCCGCAGCAGGCGCGGCAGCAGCCGCGATGGCGAGTCAGCTCAGACGCCTGTGGTGACTCCACGCTTCCAGGATGCCTCGACGACGGCAGTGGCCGACACCCTGATTGAGTCCAGTGAGCCGGATCGTGGCACCGTTGCTACGGACAGCTTTCGCGACCGTCTCCAATCGGTTGAACTGCGTTGATCAAAAACGGGTTGGGTTGGCCCGATTTCAAACAACGCAACGCGACATGGCTCGGGGGAGACTTGAACTCCCGACCTTGGGGTTATGAATCCCACGCTCTAACCAGCTGAGCTACCGAGCCACGGTGAAATCAGTTTAAACGATGACCTGCCCCAGCCTTCAGGCCCGCTGTGGCAAGAACTGGAGAGGATTCACCGCTCCGCGGCCAGCTGGATGAATTTCAAAATGAAGATGGGGGCCCGTGCTGCGTCCGGTGCTGCCCATCTGGGCGATCGGTTGGCCTTGCTCTACCTCCTGGCCTTCCTGGACCAGCAGGCGGCTGTTGTGGGCGTACAGGGAACGGCTGCCGTCCTCATGCTGCAGGGTCACCAGATAGCCGTATCCGCCGCCGTGCCAGCCAGAGAAGGTCACAACGCCGTCCTTGGAGGCGACGATTGGGGTGCCGACATTGTTGGCAATGTCGATGCCCTTGTGGATCCGCCCCCAGCGCCAGCCGAATCCCGAGCTGAACATGCCGCGTGTGGGCCAGATCCAGTCGCTGGCGAGTGAGTCCTGGCGACCAGAACCGTCATCGAGAAATTCTGGAAGTTCCGGCCAGCTCAAGCCACCACTGCCACTGGGCTTGAGGGCGAGCAGCGTCCGCTGGCGTAGCGGAGAGGACTGCACGACCCGGATCGGAGCGCCAGTGACAAGGCGAGCTGTTTCAATTCCGGGGTTGAGGCGGAGCAGCTCGGCCAGAGTCATGCCGTAGCGCCTGGCAATTTTGCGCAAGCTGTCCCCGAATTTGACTGCCGAGTTGGATTCGACGGGTGGCAGCTGATGCAGGGGCGGGGTTCGACGCAAGTCCGAGCTGTCGATCTCTGGCAATAGCTTGGCCAGGCGGACCTGCGAGGCCGGTAAGACCAGCCAGTCCCCCTTGCTGAATTGATGGGGGATAGGAACGTCATTGAGGGCCCCCAGCCTGGCTTCAGGGAGCTTGAGGGACTCGGCAAGTGACTGCAAATCACTGGATTGTCGAAGCCGGACCCAAATGCGGTCAGCAGCAGGTGCTGCGACGGATGGAAGCGAGGCAATCAACGAAGCCTGCTCACTTTGATTGCGACCGCCTGGTGCCATTGCAATGACCGCTGGAGCGGTTGCAATGGCAAGACTTGCAAACGTTAAGAAGCAAATTTTTGGCCTCATTGATCACCCATCAAACAAAACCCTTGGAGAAGCCAATTCCCTGGGCCCGCTAATAGTAACCCATGCCTGCATCATTGGCAAGCATCATGCGATACAGGAGAAGCGCCTCATGCGTTGAGATCCATTGGCTGGCAATGGGTCTCAGGCGTGATGAGTGAAAGTTGGCGCTGCGCTTCAAACAGCACAACCCCCACCGAGACTGAAAGGTTCAAGGAGCGGACGCCGGGGAGTCCATCCCGACTCGCGTGTCGCATAGGAATCACGAGTCTTGCATCGGCCTCAGATTGAATCCGCTCTGGCAGGCCGTCGGTCTCCCGGCCGAACAGCAGCCAGTCGTCAGGGGCAAAGGCAAAATCCGTGTAACTGCAGTCGGCATGGCTGCTCAGTGCCACGAGCCTGCCACCAGCACGCTGTCGCTGCGCCGCAAACGCGTCCCAGTCGCGGTGGCAATGCAGGTCAACCAGTGGCCAGTAATCCAGGCCGGCGCGCTTGAGCAGACGATCCTCGAGCGAAAAACCGAGGGGTTCGATCAGGTGTAACGCCGTGCCTGTGGCGGCACAGCTGCGCGAGACATTGCCCGTGTTGGGTGGAATCTGCGGTTGAAACAGCACCACACGCGGCATGGGGCTCAGGGCGGATCGAGGCGCACTGTGGCATCGATCGGTGTACTGAGGCTGAGCAAATCCAGGGCCCGCCCATGCAGCACCAACCAGGCGGCGTCGCAGAGCGGCATCAGCTGTTGAATCAGCGCAGCGAGGCGATCGCGGAACAACAGACCCACAGCGGTTGGTGGCACGACGCCCCAGGCCGTTTCTTCGGCCACAAGAATCAACGGCGACAACGCCCGTTGCACCGTTGTGTGCAGGACATCGGTGTGCTGCTGCCAGGTCTGGTCATTGAGATCCAGGCCGGTCGCGACCCAGGTCCCGAGGGAATCGACCAGGCCAATGCAGCCAGAGTCGATGCCAGCGATGGCCGAGGGCAGTGCCAGGCCAACTTCGAGACATCCCCATTGCTGGGGTCGTCGTTGCCGATGGCGGCGAATCCGCTCTTGCCAGCGGTCATCGTCGGGCCGCTGCGGACCCGTGGCGACATAGAGCACAGGGCGACCGCTGTGGATGGCCAGTGATTCGGCCCAGAGGCTTTTGCCGCTGTTGGCGGGTCCACTGACCAATGTGAGCTTGGGGGCGTCAGCCACCGCCATTCATGTTGTGCAAGGTGGCCACAGACGATGGGGACACCCGGTTGAGATAGCGGAAG
>VGQR01000336.1 GCA_016882345.1 Cyanobacteria bacterium K_DeepCast_35m_m2_023 | reverse complement strand
GATCTGGGCCTGTTGCTGCAACACGGTCTGCAGCGCTGGCTGGCCCTCCTCGGCCAACACCAGGCGCAGCAGATTGGGGCGATCGAGGCTGCGGCTGCCCAAACCGATGCCCACGCGGCGCGGCAGCAGCTCTGGGGCCTGGGCAAAGCGCGTCGCCCAGCACGCCATCAGGGCCAGGCCGGTGGGTGTGGTGAGCTCGGCGGGGGGAAAGACATCGCTGCTGGCCAGGGGGACGGCCCGCAAACGGGCCAGTTCGAGCACCGCTGGCACCGGCACCGGCAGCCAACCGTGGGCGGACTGAACCTGGCCGTGGCCGGCGGGAGGCGGTGCGCACACCAGCTCACTGACGCCAAGGTGCAGCAAGGCGGCGCAAACCCCCACCACATCGACCAATGCATCGAGGGCACCCACCTCATGAAAGTGGATCTGCTCGGCAGAGGTGCCATGGACAGCGGCTTCGGCGTCGGCCAGCAGCGCAAACACCGCCAGGACCCGTTGGCGTAGCGGCTCGGCCAGCGGGGCCTGCTGCAGCTGGGTGCGCAGGGCTCGCCAGTGGCGATGGGGCGGATCCGGCTCGAGGCTCTCGACCGCCAGATGCAGCCCGCGCAGACCACCGCTGTGACGCTCATCCAGCTGCAACCGGTAGGCGCCCGCCAACCCCAACGCCATCAGGGGCTCGTCAATCACCGCCTGCGGGACGCCCAGGTCGAGCAGAGCGGCCAGCAGCATGTTGCCGGCCAGGCCCGTCGGGCAATCGACAAACGCCAACATGGTTCAGGGGTCCTGAACAGGTTCCGGTCGCCCGAGCCGCGGCGCGGCGGCGAGCAGGCGCTCAACCTGGGCCAGCATCTGGGGTTGGTGGGACTTGAGCAGCTGCTGCACGTCACGGCGGGCCTGGCGCTGCTCACGCTGGGCCGTCGCGACGTCATACCCCGAGAGTCCCCACAGTTGACCCAACAGGGCCCGGTCATCGGCACCGCCGATGGCGCTGCCGTACTGCAGCTGCTCGGCCACCATGCCGGCCTGGAGCACACGGCTCCAGCGGCGCAGCTCGCTGAGGGGCAATTTGGCCGCGGCCGGCGGGTCGAGCTGGGTGCTGCCGTTGCTGCGCAAGCCCTCGCGCAGGCAGGCCAAACTGCCGACAAGAACCTGACGCACCGGCATCGACTCGGCCTCGGCGACCAGCACATGGCCCGACTCGTGCACGGCGATGCGGCGCAACCGCGCCAGTCCCCCTGGCAGGGTCTCGGCCAGCAAATGGCCTCCCCGCCCACCAAAGCGGGCTGCATCAACGGTGAGGCTGCCCAGCATCAGGACGACCAGCAGGCTGATCAGCCACGGCGACAAATGCAGCAGCGGGCCGATCACAGCCAGCAGGCTGACCACGGCGACGGCCAGGCCGGCCAACAGCGGGTCGGTCATGGGCGGCGGCGGCGCAGGGAATTCAGCGCCCCGGCCGGCTCAAGGCGCCGGGGCGGTTGCCAACGGAAGCACCCGAGCGACCAGCCGGCGAACGCTGCTGACCATCGCGACGGCTCTTGCCGCCGCGGCTGCCGCGCAGCGCCACCGGCGCAATGACCTCGAAGTGCTCGACCTTCAGGTTCTGGCCGACGCGGCGCAGGTCGAGAGCCACAAAATGGCGCAAATGCTCGAGCGGGATCTCGCCCTTGAGCTGCAGCTTGAACGGAACCGGGCGGGTGCCATCGGGCTTGGGCTGCTGGCGCACCTTGATCACCAGGTCGCCGGTTTCGGGACGGGTGTAGATGAGCTCACCCCTTATCGAGAAGTAGTCATCACCTTCGGGTAGAGCATCGTCCTGCAGCGGCCCATCGGCTTCGGCCGCCAGGGTGGAGGGCTCCCACACGCCGACCATCTGCAGGTGCAAGCCCTCGGGCTCGCGGGAGCGGGGATAGACCACCCACAGGTGGGGCTCGGCCAGATCGAGGTGGCGACGCATCAGGGTCAGCAACCGGCCCAGCACAACCGACTCGACAGCCTCACCGTCGACGGTGCGGATCACCCCGCGGGTGAGTTGCTCGGGATCGGCCGGTTCATAGGTACCGCGCACCACACCGATGGCCCGGTACTGCATCGGTTCGGTGACCGGGGAAATGGGGTGGGCTCTCATGGCGTGAATCTAGCTGGGTCAGACTGGCGTGCCGCCCCGGCCCTGAAGTCCAGCAATGTCCCGCAGCGCCCCACCTTGGATGATCGTGGCTGGCCTGGCGCTCGCGGTCATGGGCCTGGGGGGTGGCATCTGGCTGGGAAGGCAGCAGGCCAGCCGCGGTCCGGACGACGGCCGCAGGCGCGCCCTCGAGAGCCAGTTGCAGACCCTCGAGCAACAACAGGCCAGTGGGGACGCGGATCCGGCAAGCCAGCAACGGCAGCTCGAGCTGCTGGTGGCGCTCGATCGCAAAGCCGAAGCCACCACGCTGTTGGAACAGATGGCCGATCGCGACCCACAACGCTGGCAGCTGCGGCTGCTGCTGGCCGAACTGCGACGTGATCAGGGCGACCTGAGCGGTGCCGCCCGCGAAGCCCGCCAACTGCTCAACCTGCACCCCGACCAGATCGAGGCGCTGCAGCTGCTCAGCCTGCTCGATCGCGAGCAGGGCCAGACCAACCAAGCGATCCAACGGGTGCAACGCGTCTATGCCCGCCAGACCCAGCCCAAAACCCAGCCCGCAGCCCTGGCCACCGGGTTACTGCTGGCCGAATTGCTGGATCGGCAGGGATCCGCCGGCCAGGCCGAGGCGGTGCTGATCAAGCTGGCCAGCGCCTTTCCTGCCGATCAGCGCCCCCTGCTGGCCCGTGCCCTGTTGCAGCAGCAGCGCGGCAATGTCAAAGGTGCCCAGGCGCTGCTGAACCAGGCTCGGGCCCTGAAGCCGGGCAGCAAGGACCCAACCCTGGATCAGGTGGCCACAGCCTGGGGCCTGGAGGCGCTCAAGGGCCCTTCAACGAGCCCGACCTCGTCGGCCCGGCCGCGCCGTTCGGGGACTGGGTCGCAAACTCCCTGAGGGCGGCATCGACGGCATCGCCAGGCGGAGTCGCATCTTCCATGGCC
>VGQR01000335.1 GCA_016882345.1 Cyanobacteria bacterium K_DeepCast_35m_m2_023 | reverse complement strand
TGGGCTGTTTCCGCGGCTGGCCGAACGCCATGGCCAGCTGGCGGGCTCCCTCTCGGGAGGCGAACAGCAGATGCTGGCCATCGCCCGTTCGCTGATGGCGAGGCCGACCCTGCTTATGCTCGACGATCCCAGCCTAGGTTTGGCACCCAAGCTGGTCGCCGAGGTGATGGCAGCTTTGCGCACCCTGCACGCCGACGGGCTGACGCTGCTGCTGGTCGAGCAAAACGCCAGCGCGGCATTGGCCATCGCCGATCGCGCCTACGTGCTGGTGTCGGGCAGCATCGTGCAGGCCGGCACAGCCGACGAGCTGCGCGACGACGAACGGATCCGAACCGCCTACCTGGGTCCCTAAATCACCCCGGGGTGGCGTCAGGGCCAGTGGCGACACGTGTGGGGTCGATCAGGCTTTGTCGACCGCTTCTTCGCTGCTGCCAAAGGCGTGCAGCAGGGCATCGCCCCAACTGTTGATCGAGGCCAGCTCATGGTCATGGGCATCGGCAAGGGCCTTGCCGTGTTCGCGCAGCAGCACGGTCTTGTCGAGAGCGTGTCCATGTTCAGCGGCAATCGAGACAACGTCGTCGAGGCCGGTGGCTGCATGCAGCTTGTCGCGCAGCTGACCATCGTCCGAGACCGAAGCGGCAAAGGCGCGCAGGGCAGAAAGGGACATAACCATCCGATCAACGGCACCTTCTTAGCAGCACAGCCGGGCTGAGCAGCACAGCCGGGCCCCAAGTCACTGGACGATGGCGTGGGCACGACCTACGGTTGAAACAGTGATCGTGCGGTGGGTGGGGATCGTCCAGCGACTCCGCGACACCAGCTTGAATAAGTGGTCGTGGCGGTTCGCCCTTGTGCTGGCGGTGCTGCTGCTGGTGGCAGTCGCCATCGTGCACAACAGCCTCGCGGCACGGCGCGAGCGTCAACGCCGCCAGGCCGCCCTGGCCCTGCCAATCACCACCGTGACCGCCCTCGGGCGCCTGGAGCCGGAGGGCGAGGTGATCAACGTGGCCGCCCCCGCCGGCGGGCTGGGGTCGGCCCAGGTGCGCCTCCGCCAGGTGCTGGTTGAATAAGGGGACAGCGTGCGCCAGGGACAACTGCTGGCCGTCACGGATGCGCTGCCGCGGTTGACCCGCGCCGTGGACGAAGCCGAAGCCCAAGTCGCCATCGCCCAGACCCAGTTGCAGGTTGCGGCGGCGAGCCAGCGCAGCGAGCTGCAGACCCAGCGGGCCCGACTGCAGCGGGCCACGGCGAATGAACGCACGGCAGCGGCCGAAGAGCGGCGCTACCGGGATCTGTTCAACAGCGGGGCCGCCTCCGCCTCGCTGTACGAAAGCCGCTCGCTCGCCCTTGCGACGGCCCAGGCCGAGGTGGCCGAAGCCCGTAGCCGACTGTTGCGACTGCAAGCCCAGGTGCCGAGCGCCGACGGGCCCATCAGCCTCGATGAAGCTCGCGCCCAAGCAGAACTGCAAGCGGCGCGCTCCCACCTGCAGCGCAGCCGCGCGGAGCGCGATGACGCCCTGGTGCGGGCGCCGATCAGCGGTCGCGTGCTCAGCATCCTCAGCCGAGCCGGGGAGGTCCCCGGCAGCGGCGGCATCCTTGAACTGGGCCGCACAGCCCAGATGCAACTGGTGGCCGAGGTGTACCAGAGCGATCGCGCCCGCCTGCATGTGGGCCAGGCTGTGCGCATCAGCAGTTCAGCCCTGGCGACCCCCCTGAGCGGTCGGGTCAGCCGCATCGGTGCCATCGTGCGGCGCCAGTCGCTGATCAACACCGAGCCCAGTGCCAACACCGACACGCGCGTGTTCGAGGTGCGGGCCCAGCTCGATCGAGCCAGCAGCAGCCGAGCGGCCGAGCTGACCAACCTGCAGGTCACTGCCGTGTTCGGTCGATGAGCCGCAATGTGACTGCCCTGCTGACGCGCCTGCGCCAGCGCACCCCACTGGGCTGGTTGCAACTGCGTCACGAACGGGGCCGGCTGTTGGTGGCCCTGGCGGGGATCGCCTTTGCCGATGTGCTGATGTTCACCCAGCTGGGATTTCAGGCCTCGATCTACGACGCCAACACCCGCTTCCACCGGGCCCTGGCCGCCGACATCGTGCTCATCAGCCCCAAGGCCCAGAACCTGCAGAACCTGTCGACGTTTCCGCGCCGGCGCCTGCTGCAGGCCCGCGACGTTCCCGGCGTCCTCGATACCCACGGCCTGTACGTCAACACCCTGACTTGGAAGAACCCTGACACCCGCGTCGATGCGACCGTGCAGATGTTTGGCTTCGACCCCGATGCACGGGTGTTCACGATTGCCGAGGTGATCGCCCAACAACACCTGTTGAAGCAGGCTGACACGGTGCTGTTCGACCGTGGTGCCAGGGGCCCCTATCAACGCAGCATCGCTCGACTGGACAAGGGTGAACCGCTGAGCACCGAGGCAGAACGCCGCACCCTGCAGATCGTCGGTCTGTTTCGACTCGGGGCCAGCTTCGGCTCGGATGGAACCCTGATGGCGAGCGATCTGACCTTTTTGCGCCAGTTCCCCAGGCGGCAAAACGGCAGCCTCAGCCTGGGGCTGCTGCAGCTGCAGCCGGGTGTGGACGCCGAGCTGGTGGCCGAACGCCTGCGCCACCATTTGCCCGATGACGTCAAGGTGCTGACCCGTGAGGCCTACATCGCCTTTGAGCAGGCCTACTGGCGCAGGGCCTCGCCGGTGGGTGTGATCTTTGGCATGGGAACGGCGATGGCGTTCGTCGTCGGTGTGGTGATCGTCTATCAGGTGCTCTCCACGGACGTGGCAGCCCACCTGAGTGAATACGCCACCTTCCGAGCCATGGGATTTCGCAACCGCTACCTGCTCGCTGTCGTTTTCGAGCAGGCCCTGGTGCTGGCCAGCCTGGGCTTCATTCCAGGCGTGCTGTTGCCAATCGGCATTTATGGCCTGGCCTCCAAGGCCACCTTTCTACCGATTGCCATGACACTCGAACGGGCGATCAAGGTGTTTCTGTTGACAGTGCTGATGTGTGCCGCCTCGGGAGCCATCGCCACGCGCCGGTTGCAGGCCGCGGACTCGGCCGAGCTG
>VGQR01000334.1 GCA_016882345.1 Cyanobacteria bacterium K_DeepCast_35m_m2_023 | reverse complement strand
AAAGCGTTGCGCTGGCCTGCCCAGGGCCTGTTCAGCGCGCTGGCGCAGCAGCCCCATCGGTGCCAGCAGCCAGCTGATCAGCTGCCGGTTGATCAGCAGCGCGCTGCCCAGGGCCAGCAATCCCGACACGGCAGCGACGGCCGTCTGCTGCTGGCTGCGCAACAGGGCTTCGTCAGGGCTGATGATCGTGATCAACAACCAGTCGAGTCCTTCGGCCTTGCCCCAGGGCTGGGCTTCGAGGTTGTAGGTCTGCGCGGCAAGGTGCACCTGGGCCAGGGGCTGCCCCTTGTCCCGCCCGATCGCCGCCCGATTGGGCCGCAGGGCCTGACGTCCCTGTTGCGCCACAAAGAAGGCTTGGGCCGCTGACCGGCTCAGGGCATCGGCTAGTTGGTCGATGCGAGCCCGGCGGCGTTGGTTGCCCTGTTGCAGGGTGGTCAGCGCCGGTTTCGAGCTGGCCACCAGCAGGCCATTGGGTTCAACGATCAGGGCCAGTCCCTGTTGATCACGCCACAGCTGTTGCAGCTAGGTGCTCAGTTGACTGAGCACAAAGTCGACACCGATCACCCCCAACATGGTGCCCCGTTGATCGCGCACCGGCTCGTTGTACGAAATGGCGAAGATGTGGGGTTTGTCTTCCCATTGGTAAATCGAACTCCAGGTGGCTTTGTTCGCCAGGACGGTCTCGGCGTACCAGGCTTCGTTGTGAACGGTGTCCATGCCCGCCACGACCTCCAGCAGCGGTCCGCGTTGGCCGTTGGGACCCAGGGCGTAGACCCCAAGCCTGCCCCGTCCCAGCGGCTTCTCGCTGTCTTCGTTGAGAGCGAGTCGGCTGTTGTCGAGGCGTTCAACACCGAGAAAGCTGCCTTCGCTGCTGCCCCAGTTGATGTAGCCCACGGGGTACAGCTGCATCTGTCGCCAGAAGCGTTGAGCCAGTCGATCGAAGTCATCGAGTTGGATCACCCCCTGGCGAATTGCCAGCATGTTTTCGCGGTTGATCGTCTGGGGGGCTTGGAGCCGTGCCGACAGCGCGTCCGAGAGCGCGGTGAGCTGGTTGCGCTGGCGTTCGAGGGCCAGCAGCTCGAAGCCTTCACGACGCCCCGTGGCATAGCCCAGCAGACCCAGAGCCACACCGACCAGCAGCAGCTGCAGTCCGCTCGAGAGCAGCAACCGCGCCGAGAGTCGTTGGGGCAACCAGCGTTTCAAGATCGGTTCTGCAGGGCGGCATGGCGCACCAGTTCGGCACCGCTGAGGCCGAGCCGTCGGCTGATGGCCTTGCGATGGGTCTCCACGGTGGCCACCGACAGATCCAGCTGCTGGGCGATCTGTTTGTTGCTGAGCCCTTGGCCGATCAAGGCATAGATGCGTTGCTGGGCCGGCGTCAGCGCCTGCCCGCTGCCCAGGGCAGAAGGCCTCGGCAGCAGGTCGCGAATGACATCGACCAGGGTTTCATAGGTGGCGGCTTTGTCGACCACCCCCAACAGCTGCGCTTGCAGCGGCTCGGGGCAGACAAAGCCGGCGGCCTGGGCTGACAGCACCACGGCTCGGGCCGCCGGACACCACTGGGCCAGGCTGGCCAGCACCGGCAGTCCGTCCCCGTCGGACAGGCTCAGATCCAGCACCAAAAGGTCGGGACGGTGCAGCCTGCAGGCGGCACTGCCGGTTGCGGCACTCCCGGCAGTGGCGACGACCTCAAGGCCGGGCAGGCCCTCGAGAAGCCGTTGCAGCAGCTCCAGAAACATCACCTGGTCTTCGACGATCAGGCAGCGCAGCACAGGGCCCATTACGCCGGCAGGTAGTAGCGCACCAACGTGAACACGCGGTTGTGACGGGCGTCCAGGGCCAGCCGCATGTTGAGACCGCGCTGATTCAGCAGCAAGCTGTCAAAGATGTAGCGCGGGATCGCCATCGGCATCACGATCGTGTGATTCAGTTCGGGATGCTCATCCTCGAGCGCTTCGACGAAGTCGACGAATGGAGTGACCAATGAGGCGTAGGGGCTTTCGACAACGCGCAGTTCGAGCCCGGCAGTGGTGCCGATCAGCTGATCCCAGCGCTGTTGGATCTGGGCCGGATCGTCCTCTTCGGCCCGAACCCAGACCCCCACGACCCGGTCCGACACGGTGGCGGCATAGCGCAGGGCCTCCAGGGTCGGCCGGCTGAACGAGGGGATCCAGACGATGCTGGTGTTGCCGATCGGCGGGCTGTGCTGTTGCACGGTGATCGGTGGGATCTCGCTGCCGTCGAGGGCGATGGCCCGATAGACCCGCCGGTAGCGGCCGCGGATGCGGGCCAACAGCATCACCAGCACGGGGATGGCGATCACCACGGTCCAGGCGCCCTCGTCAAATTTGCTGATCACGATCACCAGCAGCACCACAGCGGTGCACAGGGCCCCGAGGGCATTCATCGCCAGACGCCCTTGCCAGCCAGGGGTTTGCTGGCGCCACCAGCGCACCACCATGCCGGCCTGCGACAGGGTGAAGGCCATGAACACCCCCAGGGCGTAGAGGTTGACCGCCACGGTGGTGTCTCCCTGGCAGACCAGCACGATCACTGCGGTGGCGATCACCAGCACAGTGATGCCGTTCTGGAACACCAGCCGGTCGCCGATCCAGCCCATCTGGCGCGGCAAAAACTGGTCCTTGGCCAGCATCGCCGCCAGGCGCGGGAAGCCGGCAAAGGCCGTGTTCGCCGCCAGGGTCAGGATCAGCAGCGTCGTGATCTGCAGCGCCCAGAACAGGGGGCTGCCGGCGCCGAACACGCGCAGGCCGATCTGGGCGAGCACGGTGCGGTCGGGATGGGGCGCAATGCCATACAGCCAGGCCAGCCCGCTGACCGCCAGGAACAGGACAGCCAGCATCACGCCCATCACCAGCATCGTGGCGCGGGCCCGCTGGGCAGACGGTTCGCGAAACACCTTGACCCCGTTGGCGATGGCCTCGATGCCGGTCATGGCGGAGCAGCCCGAGCTGAAGGCCCGCAAAATCAGAAACAGGCCCAGGGGTTCGGCCGCCCGGATCAGGGGTGGCGCGTCGGGCTGGAAGCCATGCACCAGAGCCAGGTTCTGCACA
>VGQR01000333.1 GCA_016882345.1 Cyanobacteria bacterium K_DeepCast_35m_m2_023 | reverse complement strand
CGAGGGGGCCATCGTGATCAAGCTGCAGGCCCCGCCGGTCGATGGCGCTGCCAATGCTGCCCTGGTGCGCTTTGTGGCTCAGCGCCTGGGGGTGACTCCCAGTTCCGTTGCGCTGCTGCGCGGCCACACCAGCCGCCGCAAGCAGATCAGCGTGGCCGGCTGGAGCGCCGAGGCCGTGCGCCGAGCGTTGCTGGCCAACGCCTGAGCAAGGTTGACACCATTGTGTTCACCTTCCCAAGGCGGCTCCAAGCGCATCACTGCCCCTCTGGCCGCTTGCGTTCAAGGCCCGCCAGACCAATCCCACACGCACAACAGAGTGTTGAACGTTTCAAGCTAGGGATTGGGCGATCAAGGTCACTGTCGAGCGCAACACAGCCCCGGCCATTCGGTTCTTGATGGAGCAGACCCTGCAGTTGAGAGGCTGGCCGTCAACCCCAGCCCTTCAGCCCCGCTCAAAGGCGATCAGCCTGGAGAAGTAGAAGGGGGCCTTGTTAAGGCTGCGGCGCACCGGCTTGAAGCCGCAGGCGGCGGCGGCGGCCACAATGCCGGCCTCGCGCAGGGTGTAGGCGCGGGTGGTCTTGCTGGGGCCGGGAAACAGCTGGCCGATGCCTTTCAGCACCGCCAGCAGCGGTGTGTAGGGAGCAAAGCTGACGATCAGGTGCTGCTCGGCCAGGCCGGCCAGGTGCCGCACCATCTCTTCGGCAGCGGCCTGGGGGTAGTGGATGAACACATCCAGGCAGATCACCGTGTCGTAGCGGCCCTGCAGGCTCTCGAGGTCCGAGGCGCTGAAGCTCAGCTGCTTGGTGGAGATCCCGGCGGCCTCGGCGCGGCGGGCGGCTTCGCTGGCCATCGCCGCCGACAGGTCGCTGGCGGCGATCGATCCGGCGCCCAGCTGGGCCAGCGGCAGGCTGAGGCTGCCCACGCCGCAACCGGCGTCGCAGAAGCTGCGGCCGGCCAGGTTGCCTTGCTCGGCCAGCCAGGCCAGCACGTTGTCGACGGTCTTCTGGTGGCCGATGCGAATGTTGCGCTGCACCCGGTTGACCTCGGGGCTATCGCTATAGATGCGATTCCAGCGATCAAAGCCCGTGGTCTCGAAGTAGCCCTTGACCTCCGATTTTTCGGCCGCCTTCTCGGCGGCCAGGGTCGCGTCAACCGGGGTGGGCACGTCGGGCATGGGCAACACTGGTGCTGCAGGTTAGAAGCCCGGCCCCCGCCGCCAAGACACCAGCGCGTTCCACAGGCGAGCGCCGATGCCACCTGAGGACAGTTGGCCGTCGATCGCCAACCCGTTGGCGTCGTTGGTGCTGGTGTTGAGGTTGCAGCCGCCGGCGCTGGCGCAGGTCGAGCGATCGGTGTTGACCTCGAGGCTGCTGGCTCCGAAGTCAAACCGCTGGGTGTTGCCTTGGTCTGTCGCCGGTTGGGCTCTGCCGTTGGCGGACAGGGCACGGCCGCCCCTGCCGTCGGCCTCCTCGGCTGCCATGAGTGCCCCCAGTTGGCTGTTCTGGGCCAAACCCGCGTTGGTGCTGAGCAGGTCTTGCCGCGCCTGGGCCGCGGCTGCCTGGGCGTTGCCCTGGCCATCCTGATTGCCGCAACGGTTGATGGCGCTGCAGGGGACGATCTGAACCGTGCCGCTGCTGTTGATCGTCAGCGGCGTGACCCCGAAGCGGTTGCCCCTGTCGAGCAGGGTGATGCTGCCGGTGCCGCTGCTCAAGGTGGTGGTGCCGTTGATCACCAATGGGCCGCTCTAGCTGATCGAGCCGTTGTCGGTGATCGCGATCAGGTTGCCCAGGACCGTGCTGCTGCCCAGGTTCAGATCGCCACCCTGAGTGCGCAGTTGCTGATCACCACTGGCGCTGAGGCTGTTGCTGATGGTGATCGGACCGATGGCAGCCAGTTGGGTGCCGGCCGCCAGCGTCAGCGGGTTGCCATAGAACTGACCCCCGCTGGTGCTGAGGGCTCCGGCGATCGTCGTGCTGCCGCTGCTGCCGGTGGTCAGATTGGCAAGGCCGGTGAGGCTGGCCCCCTCGAAGGCGACGGTGCCCGTCAGGGTCAGGTCGAGGTTGTTGCCGCTCAGTTGGCTCCAGCTGATGCTGGACCCCGTCAGGCCGCTGTGGGCGGCCAGGGTGACGGCGTCGTTGAAACGCAGCGCACCCGATGTGGTGATCGCCCCACCCGCCAGGGTGGTGCTGCCTGCTGCATCGGTGCTGAGCGAGGCGAGCGGAGTGCTGTTGCCGACGCTGCCGCCGAACCTGGAGACACCTGGGCTGTTGAGCGTCAAGCCAAAGGCGCCGTTGATGGCAGCGGCGAATGTCAGCGCCGAGCCATTGAGGCTGGTGTTGGCGGCGAGGTTGACGGCGTCGTTGAAGACCTGAGCACCTGATGTAGTGATCGCCCCACCCGCCAGGGTGGTGCTGCCTGCCGCATCGGTGCTGAGTGAGGCGAGGGGTGTGGAGTTGCCGATGCTGCCGCCGAACCTGGTGACACCTGGGGAGTTGAGCGTGAGGCCAAAGGCGCCGTCGATCGCTGCGGCGAACGTCAGGGCCGAACCATTGAGGGTGGTGTCGGCGGCCAGGGTGACGGCGTCGTTGAAGACCTGAGCACCAGTGGTGGTGATCGATCCACCCGCCATGGTGGTGCTGCCTGCCGCATCGGTGCTCAGCGACCGCAGGGCGGTGGTGGCACCGATGGCACCGCTGAGTGTCGTCAGGCCTGCGCTGTTCAGGCTGAGGGCGAAGGGGCCGCCGGGAGCTCCGGCCAGACTGTCGATGGTTGCGGCCAGACTGATGCCAACCGGTGCGTCCAGCACCACGTCTGCCCCCAACACGAGTGATGTATTTGGGCTGAGGTTGATGGCCTGGGCCCCCAGGTTGGCTTGCAAGACCAGTGCGCCGCTGGTCAGGTTGAACTGTCCAGCAATGACGCTGGGCGTGCTTCTCAGAGCCGTCGATCCTGCCGCAATCGTGACGTTGATGATGCTGGATTCAGCACCATTGTTGTTGCTGAAGCCTCTGCCGGCCCCCAGGTTGACCTGGCCGCTGCCGGCATTGATCGTGAGGCTGTTGCTTTCGCCGGAGCT
>VGQR01000332.1 GCA_016882345.1 Cyanobacteria bacterium K_DeepCast_35m_m2_023 | reverse complement strand
GGCGGGGTATGACCTGGCGCTCACCCGTGCGGTGGCTTCGGCGGTGGAGGTGCCGGTGATCGCCTCCGGCGGGGCAGGGTGCATCGACCACATTGCCGCCGCGCTCGACGGCGGCCCCGAGGGGGGACATGCGTCGGCAGCGCTGCTGGCGTCGTTGCTGCATGACGGCGTGCTCACCGTTGAACAGATCAAGGCCGACCTGTTGGGCCGGGGCCTGACGATCAGGCCCCTGGTGGCCGCTTGATTGACAAGCCTGGGGGTGGGCATCGCGCTGCTCGCTGTCCAGTCGTTACATTTCAAAAGATCCCTTCTGCTGCGACCCAGGCCTGCGGTGACTGCTTTGCTTCTGCTGCCACCGGCTGCCGTGACCGCCATCGCCCTGGTGATGGTGATCGTGATCGTGGCGTTGGTGGCCTGGGCGCTGCAGCTGATGCAGGCGGCCAACGACCGCAAGGAGTTTTCGCTGATGCTGGCGGGTTGCATGGTCTGTTCCGCCGCTGTCGGTCTGGCCACCGTGATGGTGATCACCGTCACCAGCCCGGCGCGGATCGACGCTGAGGGATTGGCGCTGCTGCAGGCCTCCTCGATCGATTGGGTGCAGCAGGTGGGCGATCGGTGAGCGAATTTGCCCCCGGCGACGCCGCTTCAGTTCAAGAGCTGTTTGAGACGATTGCCCCCCGCTATGACCAGCTCAACGACAGCTTGAGCCTGGGTCTGCATCGCCTCTGGAAGCGGCAAGCCCTGGCCTGGGTCGATCCCCAACCGCGACAGCGCTTGCTCGATCTCTGTTGCGGCACAGGTGATCTGGCCCTGTTGCTGGCGGCGCGGGTCCGGCCTGGCGGCACGGTTTTGGGCTTGGATGCGGCGCCAGCTCCCCTGGAGCGGGCCAAACGGCGGGCCGCTCGCCAACCGTGGTTGCCGCTGCAATGGGAGCAGGCTGATGCCTTGGCAACGGGCCTGAGCGATGGTTGGGCCGATGGGGCGGTGATGGCCTATGGCCTGCGCAACCTTGACGATCCTGCTGGCGGGCTGGTCGAGCTGAGGCGGCTGTTGCGTCTCGGTGGTCGCGCTGCCGTGCTCGACTTCAACCGTCCCCCTGCGTCGACGATGGCGGGCTTTCAGCAGCTGTATCTGCGCCGCATCGTGGTGCCGGCGGCCCGTGCTGTGGGCCTCGAAGCCCACTACGCCTACCTCGAGGCCAGCCTGGCCCGCTTCCCCACAGGGCCAGAGCAGGAGCGGTTGGCCCACCGGGCCGGATTTGACCAGGTGCGTCACGTGCCGATCGCCGCCGGCCTGATGGGCATGCTGCAGCTGGTGGCCTGATCCAGCCTCAGCTGTCCACGACCCTGTTACGACCTGAGGTTTTGGCGGCGTACAAGCGTTGATCGGCCAGTTGCAACCAGGCTTCGAGGCGGTGTTGGACCTCGTCGGCCGGTGCCGAAGCCTCGTGGGCTGCCGGGGTGGTGGCGGCCACGCCAATGCTCAGGCTGACGCACGCGCCCACCGGGCTGGCGGCATGGGGCAGCTGCAGGGCCTGAACCCCCTGGCGAACCCGTTCCGCCAACTGGGTCACCTGCTGGCTCGACACGTTGCTCCACAGCAGCACAAACTCTTCGCCGCCATAGCGGGCGGCGCAATCGCTGCTGGTGCGCGTCTGGCCCGCCAGGACGCCGGCCACCTGTTGCAGGCACTGGTCGCCGGCGGGGTGCCCGTAGTGGTCGTTGAACAGCTTGAAATGGTCAACGTCGATCAAGGCCAGCCCCAGCCCCGTGCCTGCAGCAGCGGCCTGGCGCCAGCGCTCGCGCAGCAGGGCATCGAAGTGACGCCGGTTGACCAGCCCCGTGAGCCCATCGGTTTCGCTGAGCAGCCGCAATTGCTCATTGGCCTTGGCGAGCTGCTCGGTGCGTTCGGTCACGGTGCGCTCGAGCGAACCCGCCAACTGGGCCAGTTGCCGGCTGGCGCGCGCACGGTTGTTGCTGATGACCAGCACCACCAGGCCGACCATCAGGCTGGTGGCCACCCCCAGCTCGAGCAGTTCCTGGGATTCAAGACTCCCTGCCAGGCCAAGCAGTTTGCGGTCTTGGTCGGGCAGCAACGACATGCCCAACGCCAGCACCACGTTGGCCAAGGTTGCGGCCGCCGGGCTGAAGCGCAGCCCCCCCCCAGATGGTGAGCGGCACCAGCAGGGACTGGGGCCGCAAGCTCAGCACCTTGACGACTCCCCTGTCGGCAATGAACGTGGCCGTCAAGCAGCAGAGCAGCAACAGCAGAAATTCGGGGCGCCTGAGCTCGCGCAGGCGGGCGCTGGCGCTGCGGCCCATCCAGCTCAGCAGAGCTGGAGCCAACACCACGGTGCCGGCAACATCGCCACCCCACCACCCCAGGGCATCGCCCTCGAGCGACCAGTCGCGCAGGTTGGGCAGTCCCAGCCCGGCGATCGCGGTGGCCAGAACAGCCGACACCGCTGCAGCCGCCAGAAACCCCAGCAGATTGCGCAACGAGGCAAACAGGTTCAGGCTGCGCATCCAGCGATGGGCCAGAGACGCCATCAGCGCCGTCCCGCTGGCCTGGCCCAGGGCAATCGCGCCAACAGCGGGGGACAGCCTGTCGCCCGCAGACAGGTGACTCAGCAGAGCCCCCAGCAGGGGGATGGGAACGGCCCAGAACCCCACGCGCACAGCCAGGGCGCAGCACAGTCCCGCCGGCAGCCAGATCTCGGCGATGTTGGTGTCCTGGGGGCCGGTCAGGCCACTGAGCTGGGCCAGGACGGCATAGGCCACGCTGGCGCTGACCACCAACTGCAGCCGCACGTCCAGACGTTGTTCGACGCCGCGGGGGCGCAGGCCCAAGGTGACGCTATCGGTCCTGCTCAAGGAGCGCGGTGTGCGAATCCTTGGCTCACCATGGCCCCGCTGCAACGACCGCACATCGGCCTGAACCGGCAGGCGATGCACACTGTTGCAGAACGTCGCAGGGGACAATGGCCCCAGCAGGCCGCCAGTTGTGCAGTTTCAGGACATCATTGCCACCCTCAACCGTTTCTGGGCCGAGCAGGGGTGTCTGATCCTGCAGCCCTATGACACCGAAAAGGGCGCCGGCACGATGAGT
>VGQR01000331.1 GCA_016882345.1 Cyanobacteria bacterium K_DeepCast_35m_m2_023 | reverse complement strand
ATCCTCATACAGTAAATCCTGTCGGATGTCCCATTCATTGGGCCACCCGAAATGAGGGGCCATTTGACGGTTTGGGACATTCGAAAGGAAGGGATCAGAAGGGCATTGATGTCGGTCCAAATAGGACTGGGAGCGACTCAGATGGGTTTGTGGGTCACTTGATGGCTCCCAGGAAGCACATGGCTCGCACGGGCCGGGGCGTGTTCGCCATCATGACTCTAGGAGATAGGCGAACACCCGGATTGCAGCCGAACAACGCGACGGCGCGTATGAGCGCCGACCAATCGAAAGCAAAAGAAGCGACGCAAAACACGCAGCGAGCCAAACAAAAATCTTTCTTTACTCAGAGAAAAAGTCCTTCATGGTGCTCTGCTTCGATCCTTTGACACGGCGTCTGTAAATCTGATCCTTCAGGCAGTCGAGCAGCGCCTTGTCCTCCGAGGAGCCGCCCTCCTGCGCCAGGTAGTCCCTGAGCAGGATGGAGGCGTTGAGCGCCTCCAGGTGCGTGATCCGCCGCGTCTCCTCGTCCTCGTCGTCCTGCTCCGCCTGCGCCCCCTCTTTCCCGCCCGTCACCTCCTCCAGCGCCTCCGCGATGGTCATGGGCTCTCGCTCCGTCTCCGTCATGTTGTCCTCCAGCGCGAGCCAGCCCGCCACGGCGTCCGGCACCACCGCAGAGCTGACGTTGCTCAGCCGCAGCAGCGACTCCGCCACGTCCAAGATCTCCCGCTCCGTCGCCACCGCCAGCGCGTTGGGGTCGATGCCGCCGGGCGCCTGCACACCGACCCCCAGCGTCTTGCCCCAGACCTTGCCGATCACCTCGGGCGGGACGGCCGCCCACGCGGCCGCCACGTGCTCGGCGGCGTACAGCACGTTGATGCTTTTGACGAAGCTGTCCGTCGTCAGGTTGGGATCCGCCGCCGCCCGCCGGATCAGCTCGGAGAGGAAGTCGCGCTTGTACAGGCGCTTCACCTGCGCGATGATGCCGCCGTCGCAGGGCTGGATCATGGAGGTGGTGTTCTCGGGGAGGAACTCGATGTGCAGCCAGTCAGGCACGCACATCCGCCTCTGCACGTCCGACAGCTTGTGGCCCGAGAAGTTGTCCACCAGCAGGAGCGTCTGTGGGGTCGTGTGTTGGGGCGGTGATGAAGGGAAAAAGTGCGATTTCGTGTCCATCCCCTCTGCCCTCCATCCAGCCCCAGCCAATCAGTCTCCGTCCAACGCACGCACCGGCTTGTTGACCTCCACCCCGATCAGCCGCTTGTACGCCTTCACCTCGTCCACGAAGAGCTTGAGCCAGCTGGCGAAGAGCGCGGCCGTCATCCACGCGGAGCTGTTGGCCATGTAGTGGACGGGCAGCTGCACGCCCTGCCGGAAGCACCGCGGCCGCTGCGCGTGCCCGATGAGGAGGAGCTTTGGCTTGTGCGTGCCGTCCGAGTTGCAGGTGACGAGGCCCGTGATGCGCTTCTTGCACTGCTTGAAGCCGGACGCCTGCTTCTCCTCCTCCCTCAGCCGGAGCGTATGGTCGGGGAGCTGGCGGAAGAAGAGGCCGAACTCGTCTGCGTTGTACACGAGTCGGGCGTCGAAGCCTGTGTTGATGGTCATGGTGCGGCGATGGTGTTTAGAATTGGGTCATCGATGGTGATTGCACTGCCGAACACCCACCCAAACCAACCCAAATCATCACACACCTCGCTCCCCGATGAACTCCTTGACGAAGGCCGCCTGGTAGCGGGCTGCCGCCTCCTTGTCCGCCGACTTGTTCTCCCCGTACTTGGTGCCCAGAACCACGTTGTGCCGCTTCTTCCACTCCCCGAGCCAGCCGTTGGACGGCTCCCACTCCTCGCCGGGGTGCCGCAGCTGGTAGCACTCCCTCGCCTTGACCTTGAGCATGGCGTCAGTCACGTCCAGGCCGCGGTGCCGCATGTCGCGGAGCCACAGGTACAGCGCCTCGTCCACCACCTCGTCCAGCAAGGCCGGCTGCACCTGCTTGACCTTGCCAGCCCTTTCCCCTGCGGGTGGGGTGGGGGTAAGAGTTGGATGAGACGATCGGTCGATCAGTCGTCGAACCAGCACACGCGCACGCATCCACACCGTGCATCCGCCATCCACCCACCAAGCTGGGCGGCCCTCTTCTCGATCTTCTCCCGCTGCGCCAGGACCCGGGTGATGCTCTTGCGACTGATCGTCTTGCGGTCCGCGAACTCGGGCAGTCGCAGCAGGTGCGTGCAGAAGCTCTCGAGCGTCATGGCGCCCGTCCGGCCCCGCCCCACGCCCGGCTTGCAGCGGTCCGCCTCCTCCAAGATCTTCTTCTTCTGGAGCACCGTCATCTGGTACTCGCGGCGCTTCTTCTTGGCGCGCTGCCCGTCCTTCCGCTGCCGTGCTGCCTTCATGCGCTGGCGGTGCGCGCGGCTCGAGTCGCTGCCGCTGCTGCTGCTCCTGCTCCTGACGCTCGACTCGTCGTTCTCCGCATCCGACGCCATGCCCCTGCCGTTGGATCGTGGGAAGAGGCTCACGTGAGCACTGGTCGATTGATGGATTGCATGCCAGATGTGAACCAGGAGAGCACGCGGCCACGACAGGGTTGACTCGTCGTCGTTTGGCGCGCGCACGTTTTGGCGAGCGTGTTCGTCGTCGGCTTCGCCTTCGCGCCTTGCCTTTGAGAGGCCGGCAACTCTAGGGACAAAAAAACAAAAACCGCACCAATCAAGGGGAAATTCCACAATCAAATTCGATTCTTTACGATTACATTTGTACGTTTGGGGACTTGAATGGCGCCGAAAGGTCTCGAATTCACTTTTTGGTGGCCTTTTGTGTCGGCGTTCCGAGCCACAGGCGGAATGGGCAGGAGGGCCCGGCGGACTTGAGTGGTCGCTGGTGAGCGAAATCAAGCAACCAGACCACAAAACCTCGTTTTTGGGCTCCTTTTAGATGGGTTGACACACAGGGAAAGAATCACCCTCGACTTCTTATGTGAAATCATGCAAAACCAACACCCCAACTTTTGGTCACGGGGTCGAAGGGGACATTTGCTAAGAAGGGGCCATTTCACAGTGGGGACATCCGACAGGATTTACTGTAGAATGATAGGCGCTCGGTTAAGTAGAAATGAAA
>VGQR01000330.1 GCA_016882345.1 Cyanobacteria bacterium K_DeepCast_35m_m2_023 | reverse complement strand
CGCAGATCGACCATCACCGCCATCTCAGTGCTCTCCCGTGAGCAGCTGCGGCCCAGCGGGGATCGGCTGCCAGTCGGTGTGGGTGGCCCACAGGGCCCAGATCGCCATCGCCCGCAGGTAGTGGCAGGCCCGGAAGGTGCCTGCCGCCGTGATCGCCTCGGGGGTGCGGAACTGCAAGCCACCGCTGTACACCTGCTGGACCACGGCGCCGGTGATCGCCAGGGCGGTGTTGGTGTCCCCCATCAGCCGGTAGTAAGCGGCCAGGCCAAAGTTGATGCCCGTCCACACTTCGAGAGGGTGGGTGCCGTTGGGATCGAGCGGTGTGCCATCGCGGCGCAGGCCATTGGCGACGCCGAGCGTGCCGCCTTCGAAACCCTCGAAGCAGGCCTGCTTGACGGCGTTCAGGGCTGAGCGGGCGCGCTCGTCAGCCACCACCGCCGGCAGCCCCAGCAGGCGGGCGTAGAAATCGCCGCAGAGCTGGTCGGCCATCACAACGGGCGTGCCGCTGTCGGCGTCGATCTTGTAGTACTCGCCGTTCCACAACAGGGCATCAAAGTTGGCGCGGCTCTGCTCGAGCCACTCGCCGAAGATGCGCTGCTGGTTGCTGGTGTCGAAGCCCAGCTCCAGCTGCAGCTGTTGGCCCATCGCCAGCGCTGCCTCCAGCGCAGCGATCCACAGGGCGCCGCAGTAGGCGCTCACCCCCTGCAGCGGCCAGTCGTCAAAGGTCTGGTCGGGGGCACCGCCGTTGTCGGGCAGCCCGTCGCCGTTGGCATCGAAGCTTTTGAGGTAGGTGAGGGCCTCAACCGCTGCCGGCCAGCAGTCGGCCAGAAAGCGCACATCCTCTCCCCCGGGAGCCAGTTTGTAGGTGCGCCACACCTGCAGCACGAAGTCGCTGGCCAGGTCCTTCCAGAGGTTGCAGTCCTGGTAAGCGGTGTAGTTGGTGGCATCCCAGGGGCGTTCGTTGGGAGCGCCCAGGTCGTGGGGGGTGGCGCTTTTGACCTTGCGGGCGGCTTCGACGCGGCCCTTGCCCTGGGTGAAATACCAACCGATCGGCCGTGGCGTCGGATCGGCCGCGGGGATCGCCCGCGCAAAGCTGCGCAACACCGCCTTGTCGAGCTCGGGCCACAGTTGCAGCAGGGCCAGCGAGCCGTAGAGCCGCACATCGAGGCTCTCGTACCAGGCGTAGTCGAGGCACTCGAGCACCCCGAAACGGCCCACCGGATCTTCGGGGCTCGCTGCGCTCCAGAGGCTGCCGCCACTGGTCAGGTCGTAGAGCTCGTTGAGCAGCGCCATGCGCACCGGCTCAGGCAAGTCGCTGCGCTGCAGCACCGGCTGCTGCCAGGTCTCGATGGCTTGGCGCCAGCTGCGCCAGTGCTCCAGCGCTTCGGTGGCGATGGCCACGGCGTTGTCGCCTGTGGTTCCAAAGAAGTCGGTGTAGCGCCGCAGGGCCCGGGTGCCCGAGGCAAAGGCGGTCACCGGCAGGTCCCAGCTGATCACCATCGGAATCTCGACCGTGGCACCGGGTTCGAGTCGCAGCCGCACCGCCAGGGCGGCGCTGCTGGCTTCGCCGCTGCGGCTGCGGCGGTCGTTGTTGCTGTTGGGGATGGTCCCTTCGGCGGCAAAGCTGCGCCATAGGTCGCTGCCATCGCCGCTGGGATCCCAGCGGCTGCAGCGCATCACCTCGGCGCTGATGCCGGCCGCGGCCAACGTAGTCTCATCGGGTACGGCCAGGCACCACTGACCCTGGCCCTCGGCGATCGGGGTGCTGCGGTCGCCCTCGAGCAGGACGGCCCGCAGTCCGCCCTGATCGTGCCAACGGTTGCGCTGCCCTTCGCTGCGGCCGATCGCCGGGACGTAGCTGTGTTCGGGACTGCCGTCGTCGCGAAAGTGAACCGAGGCCGAGGGATCGGTGTTGGTGAACCAGCCGACGGTGTTGCGCCAGCTCAGCAGCAGCGACAGGTCCAGGGGCTGACGGCTGGGGTTGTGCAGGCGCCAGGCGAACACCGCCACCGGGTAGCTGGTGCGCTGATAGTCGCCCGGCAGGATCGGGCTGAAGGCTTCACAGCTCACTTCAGCAGTGAACACACCGCTGTAGGTGCTGCGGCTGGTGGGGTAGCGGGCCTCATAGAGCCCGGTGCTGTGCTCAGCGGTGCTGGCGGGGTACCAGCTCCAGGCGCTGAGCGGTTCACCTGCCTCGGGTCTGGAGGCATCTCGCTCGGGTTTCACCGCCAGGGCGTGGGCGCAGCTGCTGCTGCCGTCGCTCTCAAACAGGGAAAACTGGCAGTCGCTGAGGCTGCCGAACCAGTGTTCGCCGCCGTCGAGGTGCCACAGGTTGAAGCTGCCGTTGGGGGCGCGGCCGATGCAGCCGGCGCCAAAGCCCCCCAGGGGCATGCCGTGGTTGGGGCCGTCGTCGAGGTTGCTGGCGTAGCGCACCGTGTACGGGCGATCCCAGCCCAGACCCAAGGGGCGGCTCCAGGCACAGGGCAGTGATCCAAAGGCCGCTGCGGTCGTGGGCTTGGTCCCGCTGTTGCCCCCCTGGAGGGCCCGTTGGAGCAGTCCGGTGAGCTTGGAGAGACCAAGACGTGCCATCGGGTCGGGCCTGGGGTGGACGGACAATGGGCGTCAGCTTGTCAGACCCGCCGGTTCAACGCTGCTCGCAGCCCACGGCGGCGGCCCGCGGCCATCGCTGACGTCGAGGCAGTCTGGGTCGCACCGTGGCACGGCACGCCGCTGTCTGGGGCCGGGTCTTGAATGGTGGTTCAACCGCCTGCTGCTCCTGGATTCCTCTGCTGCCCCTGCTTGGATCCAGGTGATCGGCACCGATGCCGCCGGGGCGGAGTCGTTGCCCCCGGTGGTGCAACAGCGGCTGCGCACGGCCCAGCTGGTGGTGGCCCCCGAGCGGCTGCAGATCGGGCTGCAGATCTGGCTGGCGGCTGCGGACCTGGAGGCCACCGCACCCGAGCTGATGGCCAGCGATGACATCGCCCCCCTGATGAGCCGTCTCGAGCAGGCCCGCCAGGCCCACGAGGTCGTGGTGGTGCTGGCCAGTGGGGATCCGCTCTGGTTTGGCATCGGCCGCCTGCTGATCGAGCGCTTCGGCGCCGGTGCGTTGCGTTTTGAT
>VGQR01000329.1 GCA_016882345.1 Cyanobacteria bacterium K_DeepCast_35m_m2_023 | reverse complement strand
TCACGCCTGCCAACCGGCGGCCACGGTGATCGAGGTGGGATGCCCCGCCTTTGTGCCCTTGATCGAAGCCGGCGATCTGGAGCATCCCGAGCTGCGCCAAGCCGCCAGCGCCTATCTACGGCCCCTGCTGGAGCAAGGGGTTGAGGCCATCGTCCTGGGCTGCACCCATTACCCGCTGCTGCAGCCGCTGCTGCGACAGTTGCTGCCCCCCGAGGTGCTCCTGGTGGATCCGGCCCAGGCAGCGGTGGCCCGGCTGGGCCCGCTGTTGGCCAGCCTCGGGGAGCTGCCCGAAGGCGAACAACAACAGCTGCCGCGCCCGGCACCACTCCAACAGTGCCGCATCTGCGTGACCGGATGCGCCGAGTCGTTTGCCCTAGCAGCGGCCCGCTGGCTTGGTGAGATTCCCCAGGTGGAGCAGGTGGCCCTTCAGGGAGAGGCCTGCGGCTCCTAGGATCACGTCACATAGGAGGGTGTGTGGCAACGGTTGCAGAGCTGCTCCTGCCTGTCGAGGCTGATCTCGATGCCCTGCTGGCCGATTTACGCAGCCTGATCGGCGCCGGCCATCCGATTCTGCAAGCAGCTGCTGAACACCTGTTCGCAGCCGGTGGCAAACGCCTGCGTCCCGGCATTGTGCTGTTGCTGTCGCGGGCCATCAGTGCCAGTGGTGAACTGCAGCCTCGGCATCGCCGGCTCGCCGAGATCACCGAGATGATCCACACGGCTTCGCTGGTCCACGACGATGTGGTCGATGAAGCCTCGACCCGTCGCGGTGTGGCCACCGTGCACAACCGTTTCAACCACCGGGTGGCGGTGTTGGCCGGTGATTTTTTGTTTGCCCAGGCCAGCTGGCATTTGGCCAATCTCGACGACCTCGAGGTGGTGAAGCTGCTGAGCCGGGTGATCATGGATCTTGCCGACGGCGAGGTGCGCCAAGGCCTTTACCGCTACGACACCGAGCAGAGTTTCGAGACTTACCTCGACAAGAGCTATTGCAAGACCGCCTCATTGATTGCCAACAGCGCCCGCGCAGCAGGCGTCCTGAGCGGACTGGCCGCCGACAAGCTCGATGAGCTGTACCGCTTCGGCCGCCAGTTGGGCCTGGCCTTCCAGGTGGTCGACGACATTCTCGACTTCACCGCCGACGACCAACAGCTGGGCAAGCCGGCCGCCAGCGACCTGGCCTCGGGCTATCTGACCGCACCGGCCCTGTATGCCCTGGAGGAACGGCCCGCCCTGGCGGGTCTGATCGAGCGGGAGTTCAGCCAGGATGGCGATCTTGAGCAGGCCCTGGAGTTGGTGCGGGGCTGCGAAGCCATCGGCCGCTCCCGCGCCCTGGCCGAAGGCTTTGCGCGCGAAGCAGGTGAGGCGCTTTGCTGGCTGCCCACCTCCGATGCCACCCGCGCCCTGCGGGCCCTGCCTGACTTTGTGCTCAGCCGGCTCTACTAAGCCAAACCCGTGCCTACTGCTGAGCCCGTCAGCTGAATTGGACACTGCCTAGAGACGACAGCAATCGGGAGCCCGACGGCCATTGCAGTGGTCGGCTATGGCTGGGCTGGTCGTGGCTCGGAAGCAACACGTGGACCAAACATCCCGCCGCCGCCGCGGACTGGGCACCGGCCAACGAATCTTCAAAGGCCCAGCAGGCACTGGCAGGCACCCCCAGGCGTTGGGCAGCCAGCAGGTACGGATCGGGCGCAGGTTTGCCCGCCACCAGCTCGGGATCGTCACCATGCACGCGCAGGCCGATGACCCCGAGCCAGGGATGGGGCGCTTCCTTGAGGGCTACCGCCGCCCGGCTGCTGCTGGTCACCATGGCCATCGGGATGCGGCTGGCCTGGCAGAGCTGCAACAGCGCTTCGGCGCCAGCAATGGGGCGGGCCCTGGGCAGCAGCACCTCGGCAATCGGCTGACGCACGGTCAACAGAGCCTGCAGCGACGGCACCAGCAGATCCGCATCAGCGATCCAGGTCTGCACCTGTGCAGCGCAATCGAGGCGCCGCCGTCCCCTGAGGGCCTGCAGCTGGGTGTCGCTCAGCACCAGCCCAAAGTGCTGGGCGGCCTGCGACCAGGCCTGGCTGTGCAATGGCTCGGTGTCGATCAACAGACCGTCGAGGTCAAACAGACAGGCAGAGGGAAAGCCCATCCCCCCATCTTCTCAGCCCACACTTGAACATGCGTGTCACAGTGCGGCGTCCCTTCAATGCTGCTGGCTTGAATGCCCGCACGAGCCCCGCAGCGATGAGCGACGCACAACAGGCCACAATCGAATCGGTGCTGCAGGAGCAGCGCCTGTTTGAGCCCCCAGCTGAACTGGCGGCCAGCGCCCGCATCGGCTCGATGGCGGCCTACCGCGAGCTGAGCGCCAAAGCCGAATCCGACCCCGACGGCTTCTGGGGTGATCTGGCCCGCAGCGAACTGCACTGGTTCGAGCCCTTTCACACGGTGCTCGACTGGAGCAACCCGCCCTTTGCCCGCTGGTTTGAAGGGGGGAGCACCAACCTGAGTTTCAACTGCCTCGACCGCCACCTCAATGGCCCCAGAGCCGACAAGACGGCCCTGATCTGGGAGGGCGAACCCGGCGACAGCCGCACGTTCACGTACCAGCAGCTGCACGCCGAGGTGTGCAAAGCGGCCAACGCGCTCAAGGCCCTGGGCATCGGCAAGGGCGACCTGGTGGCCCTCTACATGCCGATGATCCCCGAAGCGGCCATCGCGATGCTGGCCTGCGCCCGCATCGGTGCGCCCCACTCGGTGGTGTTTGGCGGCTTTTCGGCCGACGCCCTGCGCGACCGGCTGATCGACGGGGCGGCCAAGGCGGTGATCACCGCCGACGGCGGCTTCCGCAAGGACCAACCGGTGGCGCTCAAGCCCGCCGTCGATGAAGCCCTGGGTTCCAATGGCGGCGCCCCCAGCGTTGAGCATGTGCTGGTGGTCAAGCGCATCGCGTCGGACTGCGCCATGAGCAGCGGCCGCGACCACTGGTGGCATGAGCTGGTTGAGGGCCAGAGCAGCGACTGCCCGGCCGAGCCGATGGCCAGCGAAGACCGCCTGTTCGTGCTGTACACCTCCGGCTCCACCGGCAAACCCAAGGGGGTGGTGCACACCACCGCCGGCTACAACCTCTGG
>VGQR01000328.1 GCA_016882345.1 Cyanobacteria bacterium K_DeepCast_35m_m2_023 | reverse complement strand
TGGAGACCCTGCTGCTGCAGGCCCGGAGCAGCGGCACGGTGCAGCCCTGCATCAGCTGGGACAGCCAGGCTGAGCGGGTGCGCTGCGAACAGCAGCTCAGGCTGGGGGCCCTGGTGCTCGAGCGCCGGCCCCTCGATGATGCCGATCAACAGGCCATCGGCGAGCTGCTACTGAAGCAGATCCGAAGCCGCGGTCTTGCGGTGCTGCCGTGGAGCGAGGGCGCCCGCCAGTTGCAACAGCGGCTGGAGATCGCCCATCAATGGCTCGGCGATCCATGGCCATCGCGCAGCGACAGCGCCCTGCTCAACGATCTGGCGAACTGGCTGGGGCCGCAACTGTTGGGCCTGCGCAGCCTTGAGGAGCTGCAACGCCTCGATTTGCAGACGTGTTTATGGGGCGAGCTGACCTGGGAGTCCAGACAGCAGCTCGAGACCCTGCTGCCCAGCACGCTGGCGATCGCCTCAGGGCGCCAGGCCCGACTCGACTACAGCGAGGGCAGACCGGTGCTGGCCGTCAAATTGCAGGAGATGTTTGGCACCACGGCCCACCCCAGCGTGATGCAGGGCCGCATGCCTGTACGGCTCGAACTGCTGAGCCCTGCAGGCAGGCCGGCAGCCGTCAGCGAGGACCTCCTGCACTTCTGGCGGCACACCTACAGCGAGGTACGGCGCGACTTGCGCGGCCGCTACCCGAAACATCCCTGGCCCGAGGATCCGACCACGGCTGTTGCGACAGCAGGCACCAAACGGCAACAGCAGCAACAGCGCTCATAACCCCGTCAACAGATCGCCGAAGCCAAAGTGGCGCAGGCCCTCGACAATGCCTTCACAGCCATGGGCCTTGGCCGTGTAGGTCTGGGGCAATCGCGCGGCGTGCTCCAGCAGGGCCGGTTCGGCATTGCCCACCATCACCCCTGCCAGGCCCGTTTCAAACATCGCCAGATCGTTGAGCGTGTCGCCAGCGGTCACCACCCGGGCGCGGTCCACCTCGAGCAAGGCCAGCAATTCGAGCAGGGTGCTGCCCTTGTTGACCCCCGCAGGCAGCAGATCGAGATAGCGGTTATCGGAGAACAGACAATCGACGCCGTGGGCTTCGAGCACCGGCACCAGCTCAGGCGCAAAGGTGTCGGGGTCGTAGTAGTAGGCCAGGCGGCGATCGGCGGTCAGAGGCTGGGGAGACAGGCCCGGCACACCAGCCAGCAGCGGCAGCAAACGCTCAGGCTTGCCCTGCCAACGGGCTGCGATGGGCTCAACGGCCAGAGGCAATGGCTCAAGGCTCTGACCGCACGCCACCGTGCAGCCAACATCACCAATCACCAGGTGAGGTGCGACCAGTCCATGGTCGGCGTCCTCGCTGAGCAGACGGGCAATCGACGGGAGATCGCGGCCGGTGCAGAACACATGCAGCACCTGCTCACGGCTGCGCTCGAGCCAGCCGTAGACGCGTTGGCGCCAGCTGGGTGAGCCCCCCAGCAAGGTGCCGTCCAGATCAGTCACCAGCACCAGAGCCGGATCCGGCGGGAGCGCCACTGCCAATTGCTGCTCCAACAGCTGCCGCCGTCGCACCATGGAGCCCAGACGCCTCTAGGCGGGACCTTAAATGGTCAACACAGCCCCCTGGCAGCCAGGCCAGCGCCACCGTGGCCCGCTTCTATGTCAACAACCGGCGCGACGGTGCACGCCTGCTGAGCAGTGCACTGGTGATTGCCGGAATCGGCCTGGTCCGCATCGACCATCCCGCCGGCCAAGCGATCTTTGCTGCCGCCAGTCTGCTCAGCCTGTACTGGTGGCAGTGCTACCGCCAGCTCAAAGGGTGACGGCAGCGCCGTGAGCAGTACCGGACTTCCGCGCTACAGCGTGGCTGAACTGAACCGGGCCATCGGCAACCTGCTGGAGCGCGGTTTTGCCCCGCGGTTCGTGCTCGACGCCACCGTGATCAAACCCCAGCTCAAGAAGGGCCATCTCTGGATGAGTCTGGGCGATGGGGAAGCGTCGATTCCTGCTGTGGTCTGGGCCTCACAACTGCCGCGGCTCAGCCATCAACCCGCCGATGGCGAAGGTGTTGTGGTGGTGGGCAAGCTCAACTTCTGGGCTGGGCGCGCCAGTTTGTCGGTGCAGGTGCTTGATCTGCGGCCAAGCCTGAGCACCGTGCTGCGCCAGTTCGAGCGGGTGAGCAGCTTGCTTGACAGCGAAGGCCTGCTCGCCGCCGAGCGCAAACGCGCCTTGCCCAAGCTGCCCCAACGGATTGCCGTGCTGACCAGTGTGCCCAGCTCGGCCCTGGCCGACATCTTGCGTACCGCCGCCGAGCGCTGGCCCGCGGCCCGCCTTCTGCTGGTACCGATCCCCGTGCAAGGGGCTGTTGAAGCAGAAATCTGTCAGACGCTACGCATGCTGGCCGATCAGAGCACAAGCCTCGGCCTCGACGCAGCCGTACTGGCCCGCGGCGGCGGTAGCCGTGAAGACCTGGCCGTCTTTGATGGAGAGCTCCTCGCCCGAGCCGTCGCCAACTTTCCTGTGCCTGTGGTGAGCGGGATCGGCCACGACGATGACACCACGGTTGTGGATCTGGTGGCAGACCGGCGCTGCGCCACCCCCACCGCCGCCATGGTGGCCTTGCTGCCCGATCGGCTGGCTGTGCTGCAGTCCCTGCAGCGCCTGCGGCAACAGGCCGCCGCGCAGCTGCGTTGGCGGCTCGAGGGGCAGCACCAGAGCCTGGCGCAATGGCGAACGCGTCTGGGTGAACTGCATCCACGCGTGCTGGTTGAAGCGAAGCGTCGCTCGCTGATGCAGCAGCGCCAACTGCTCGAGCTGCTCTCGCCGCAGCATTGGTTGCAACGTGGTTTTGTGTTGATGCGGGACCAACGCGGTGCCCTGATCAGCCGCATCACCCAGATCACAGCCGGTGATCAGGTCAGCCTGCAGCTGGCCGATGGCATGCTGCAAGCCGAGATCACCAGCCGGCAACCGCACAGCCCGGCTCAAACAGACACCATGGGCAACAGGCACGAAGGAAGCAGCTGAGATGGCTCGAACCAGCAACTCCACAGCAAGCCGAGGCGGACGCGGACGTGCTGAGGGCTCAGACAACCGGAGCGGGGAGCGCCAGAGCAGCAGCAAGGAGCTGCAGGGGA
>VGQR01000327.1 GCA_016882345.1 Cyanobacteria bacterium K_DeepCast_35m_m2_023 | reverse complement strand
GTTGCAGACCTGCTTGAGCTTGGTCAGCAGGGCCAGAACATGGCCGTGCTTCTGGCCCAGGGGCGCGCGGGCGATCGCATCGAGGCTGGTCTCGACGGTCTTGTTGTAGAGCTTCTTCTGCTCGGGGGCCAGACCCACCCATTCGCTGAGCTCGAGCTTTTCGGGCAGGTCGGAGATGATCGAACGGTCGGTTTTCAGACGCCTGAGGATGAAGGGGCCGACGCGGGCCTTGAGATCCCGCAGCGAGGCCATGTCGCCGTAGCGCTCGATCGGCAGCCGGTAGCGCTGCCGGAAGAAGGGTTCGTCGCCGAGCACCTTGGGGTTGAGAAAGTCCATCAGCGCCCACAGCTCGCTGACGCGGTTTTCGACCGGCGTGCCGGTCAGGGCGATGCGGAAACGGGAGCTCTTGGCGGGGCGGCCCAGGTCCCGGGCGGCCATGGACTGCTTGGCGCTGGGGTTCTTGATCGCCTGGGCCTCATCGATCACCACCCCCTGCCAGTCGATCGTCTCCAGCAGCTCGCTGTCCCGTTGCAACAGCCCGTAGCTGGTCAGCACCAGGTCCACGTCCTTCAGGGCTTTCTTGAGGGCCGCCTCGGTGCCAGGGCGGCGTGGGCCGTAGTGCTCGCGCACCTGCAGCTCGGGGGTGAAGGCATGGGCCTCGCGCTTCCAGTTGGTCAGCACCGAGGTGGGAGCCACCAGCAGCACCGGCCGCTTCAGTTCGCTCTCGGCCTTGAGGTGCTGAAAAAAGGCCAGCAGCTGGATCGTTTTGCCCAGGCCCATGTCGTCGGCCAGGCAGGCCCCCTGGTCAAAACGATGCAAAAAGGCCAGCCAGCCCAGGCCCCGCTCCTGGTAGGGCCGCAGCTGGCCGCTGAAGCCCTCGGGGGCCGGCAGCGGGTCGGGGGCCTTCTGCTGGTGGTACTGCTCCAGCACCGCCTGCAGCCGCGGGCCCGCCTCGAACTGGTGCACCGGCAGGCGCATCAGCGTTTCGCCCTCGTTGGCGGTGAGCCGCAGGGCGTCGTCGAGGCTCAGCCCCGGGTCAGCGGCACAGAAGCGCTCGGCGTTCTTGAGGTCGCTGGGGCGCAGTTCGATCCAGGCGCCTTTGTGCTGCACCAGGGGGCTGCGCTTGGCCTGCAGCCGCTCGAGATCCTTGAGCGTCAGGGTGACGCCGCCGATCATCAGCTCCCAGCTCGACTCCAGGCTCTCGCCCAGGGTGAAACCGCGCGACTGCGCCGGCAGCTCGGCCTTGATCGCCAGGCCCAGACGGCTGGCCAGGCCGCCCGACAGGCTGGGGGGCAGCAGCACACCCACGCCCACATCGCGCAGCTGGGCCGCGGCGGTGCGCACCAGCACGAAGGCCTCAGCTGGGGTGAGCTGCATGCGCTCGGGGGTGGCCGAATCGAGGCCCCGCTCGATCGGTTCAAACACCGTCAGCGCCCGGCCCAGCCCCTCCAGCAGCAGCTGGCTGGGTTGGGGCACCACAATTTCACCCAAGTAAATGTCGCGATCCCCCAGGGCCCAGACCTCACCTGCCGGCAGCTTGAGGCTGGGGTCGGCTTCGGCCTGCAGGGCAAAGCGCAAGGTCCAGAGCTCTTCCCCTTCGTTGGGGGTGTCGAGCTCGAGCGCCGTGCGGGCCGGCGCAACGCGGCCGGCCACCGCCTCGCGCCAGTGCTGGGTGGCCACCTCGAGGCGTTCGGTTTCTTCCTCGTCGAGGCCGAGCTGGCCATGGCCCGGTCCCAGGGCCTGTTGCCAGGCCGCCAGCAGCGGGTCAAGCCCCTGGCCCTGGGGTGCAAATCCTGCCCGCAGCTGGCCATCGAGCAGGGTTTCAAGAAAGCCGGCAACGCGCAGGCGGCCGCTGCCGGGGCGGCGGCAGGCCAGGGCCAGCTCAGCGGCGGTGCCCTCGGCGGTGGCGCAGGTGGCCACCTGGGGCAGCTGGGTGGCGAACGCTTCGAGGCGGTGGCGGTCGTCTTCGCGGTTGAGCAGCGGCAGCCAGCGGGCCTGGCCGTCTTCGACCAGGGGCAGATAGCGACCGCGGGCGATCAGGCTCAGGGCCCAGCGCTGCAGGTGGCTCCACCAGCGCAGGTCATCGGCCAGTTCGGGGTTGCCGCCTGACAGCGGCAGGCGACTCAACCACTCTGCCGCCGCCGCAGGTTTGAGGGCCATGCCTTCGACGCGCCAGGGCCACCAGTCGACGGTTTTGGGCAGGGGCTGGCCGGCCTGCAGCGGCAATCCGCTCCAGCTGGCGCCGGCCTTGGTCTTGCCCTTGGCCGCCTGGCCTCGGCTGGGCAGGGTCAGGGTGGCGCTGGCCGGCCGCAGGGCTTCGGACCAGAGATCATTGTCATCAAGCCATTCGGCCAGGTCATCGACCCCAAGGCCAAAGGGGTGATCGCAGACGTCGCGGTTGGGGGTGATCGGTTCGGCCACGCGCCAGGTGTCGGCCCACAGCAGCAGGCGTCCCCCCGAACCTTCGGGCGGAAACAGCCAGGTGGCATGCAGCAGGCTCATGAACCGTGGGGTTCTGCGCGAATCAAATGCGCTTTAGACGCGCATCGGGCTGGACACGACACGGAGCAGACCGCCACTGCTAGCCAAGAGGAGCCAGAGCGGCAACCACCCGCGTCGCATCCCATCATCACCTGTTGCAGCCCACTTGTCACCTGCAGTGGGGGGTGTGGGCCGATTGGATCTCACATCGTTGGCAGGAGCGGGGAGCCAACCATCGGTTGGCTCCCATCGGGAGCGTTGCCCCTGAACAGACCAGGGATCGAGGCCAGGGTGTCGCCAGGCCTGGGCCAAGGGTTCATGCCCAATGGGTTAGCACCACTGAACAGACTGCTGGGCGTGGACGTCGCAATCAATGCAGTCAATCCGGCGCCGCTGCCCCCATTCGTGCCCCACACCTTGTTCAATGCCGTTGCTGCACCCAAGCCAATGGTGGTGCTGTTGCGTTGCAGCAACCAATTCACATTGACTTGGTCGGGCCAGGTGAAGGCCTTGAAGCCTTTTGCGGCCGTGGTGGCAACGCTGTTCAACAATGGGTTCAGACCTGTTAAGAGTTTGCGGAAAAACCGCCTAAACGGCCGCGTTTTTCCCTCCGGAGAGCTGATCACGCTCCGATCGGGCTGGTTTTCACTGAGTCAGCGGTTCAGAACG
>VGQR01000326.1 GCA_016882345.1 Cyanobacteria bacterium K_DeepCast_35m_m2_023 | reverse complement strand
GCATCCACGTCGCCCATATCCTCATCGACGGCGCCGTCGACGCACCCGACACGCTCGGCAAGATGCTGGGCCCCGAGCGATACCAGGCGCTGCGGCAGAGCAAGGGGCTCGAGAAGGACGGGTTGCTGGTACCGGCGGAGATCGCCAACACCTACTTCCACATCGCGCATCAGCATCGGTCGGCGTGGACGCACGAGCTGGATCTGCGCGCCTTCTCGGACCTCGCGTGGTGGAACCACGCGACCAGCGGCAACCTCTAGCGCGCATACGCCTGAGCCGATAGCGGGGGAAGTCCAATGCCAGGACCACTCGCGGGCGTCCGCGTCATTGACCTGACGACGGTCATATCGGGGCCTGTCTGCACCATGCTGCCGGCGGACCAGGGCGTTGACGTGATCAAGATCGAACCGCCCGAGATGTGCGAGCAGGCAGCGACCTATTTCGGCCAGCAGATGCGCAGCGTCGAGCGGCAACTGGCCGAAGGTCACCCTTACCTCCTGGGCGATCGACTGTCGGTGGCCGACATCATTCTGTCGACGTGCCTGTCTTGGGCCGTCAGCTACGGCGTGCCCATCGATCCGCCCGCTGCGACCTACAACGCCCGCGTGATAGAGCGGGCCGCCTACCGACAAGCGTCGATCCGTAACACGCCGCCGAAATCCTGAACCAAGCACCTGCAGGCGCCGCGCCACCACCTCACATTGGCAAGCTCGCCGGATCGGGTCGCTGCCATTCCAGTTTCAAATCCCGGCGCGGTCCGGCGGCACGCGTTTGAGGCACATAGACGCATGACCACGGCGGAGTAGAATGGTCGTTGACGGGGACCGGCTGCGGAACCGCCCATGAATGCTATCTCGAAGCGATTGCGGAAGGCACTAGAGGCCGTCCAGACGTGGCCGGTCGAACGACAGGATGCCGCAGCGGAAGTACTGGAGCGCATGAACAGGCTGGCGACGGCGCCGTACAAACTCAGCGCCGAAGAGCACGCCGATCTCGAGGAGGCCTTGGCCGAAGCCCGGCGCGGCGAGTTCGCCAGCGACGCGGGTGTCAGAGCGATGTTCGTACGTCACAGCTTTGAGAAACTATCCGCGGGTCCTGATCGGTTTGCTACCGACTAGGGCAAAGCGAGCCGGCCAGGCGCGGGGAACGGTGTTGCCTCCCTCCAGATTCTCGCCGTTTGGATGCTCGCTTCGGGGTCGCCGCTATGGTTGCAACTCTGACCCCATACCCGTTCCGGAAGTATGGACGATTACTGATCGACAGCTCCATTCGCCTTCAGCAATTTAATCATCGGACCTGATTCAGCATAATCGAGCGGTGTCCTGCCTTCCTTGTCGCGAGCCATTACTCTCGCTCCTTCAGCAATCAGTATCTCTGCCGCTCGCAAATTGTCCACTTGAGCAGCAAAGTGAAGTGCCGTTCGGTTACGGCTATCCATCCCTGAAACCTTGGCGCCTGCCTTGAGCAGATGTCTCATTGTGGTCTCAGCCAGCCACCGCGTCTCCGGACGACCTTTGAGTCCACGCATCGTATCGGCATTCATAAAAGTGAAGATGTGAAGAGGGATTCCCTCAAGTCCCGAGAAGCCGCTGCTTCCGACCAAGTTTGGGTCGGCGCCGTTGTCCAACAACCAGAGGATAGCTACTGAAGAAGATGCGTCTATGATCGGATAGCGCAAGGCAGCTATCAAAGGCGTCACACCAACTGCGTTGCGCCCGTTGACATTCGCCCCTGACTTAATTGCTTCTTCCATTTGAAGGACATCTCGTTTCTCTGCGGCCGCAACCAGGGTAAGCTGTGCCGATACGGCTTCATCGACCGGCGTGCCGCCGCGAGAAACTAGGAGCTCGTAGGCAGCTCTTTTCCCATACTTCAGCGCGAGCTCCGGCGGTGTGTAGCCTTCGAGCTTCGCTGTCGGAGAGGCGCCCTTGCTAAGAAACAGCGAGATCAAGGGAAGATGTTCCTCAGATACAGGAAAAAACAGGATACCGTGGTCATAGGGGCCGAGTCTTGCTCCAGCCGAGAAAAGCGCTTGAGCTACCTCTAGAGCAAGGTCATTTCGATTTCCTGTCCCGCGATAGGTCAGTAAACCCATTGTCAAAAGGGATAACGGTGTCATGCGCCTCGCTGTTGTCGTATGAGCATTCGGATTGGCGCCCGTTCTCAGGGCGGCTTTAACAGCCGCTGGGTCTAGAGCATAGGCGGCATCCTGCAGCGCTTTGTCTTCCACTGGTCCGGCAAGGGCTGCAATCGAAGCAACCGACATCGCGATAGTGGTCAAGAGTACTCGCAACATCAGAATGGCCGCCTCTCTCGAAAGCTTCGGTCGCAGTTTCCGCTGATCAGGATGCTTGTAGACATCGCATAGGGCCTATTCTTTCATCCTGACCAAAAAAGCTGCCCCCATCCTCTCGCTGAACGGCGTCGCGCCTTGGAGCAACAAGGCTCTAGGTGAGTAGGAGCGCAAAGAACAAACGATACTGCTTCAGGTCGTTTCTACACTAGCTGGGCCAGGCGTGCCGAATCGGGTCTCTGCCATCCCAGTTCCTTGCCGCGTCGCGCACGGCGTCGAACACGCGTTTGCGCGTGGGCGTCATGTGCGCCATCTCGATCATCGTGCCGGGATGGCCTTCGTTCCAGAGATAGACGAAGCGGCCGCGCGTGCTGTCGCCGTTCTGGCCGATGGTGTAGCCGTTGGCCAGAGCATGGTTGAGCCTGGCGTCGTAGTCCTCGGGCCAGCTCGACCAGTGCTGCATACCCTCGTGGCCGGCGGCAAGGAAATCGCGATACACCGAGGGTGTGTCGCAGCGCTGCTGGATCAGCTCGAGCTGCACGTCGCCGGAGTTCGCCAGCGCGATCGAGAAGTGGAAGTTCTCGTACCGCGTGCCGCGATAGTGGAATTCGGTGAACGCGATCCTCTCGGCGTAGAACCATGGTCCCACGCCGCAGACCTCGATCCAGTGCTTCATCGCCGCCTCGATATCGCGCACGACGATACCGACCTGACGCATCTCCCCGAACAAGCGACTCATGCGCACCTCCCCGCGACGAGACGCCAGACTAGCAGAGTCCTGGCCGGCGGCACCCTCCGGGATGCGCGCAGTTGACGTCTTGTCGGGCCGCGACCGGCGGACCAATCTGCGCGCCACTCCGTTCTTCC
>VGQR01000325.1 GCA_016882345.1 Cyanobacteria bacterium K_DeepCast_35m_m2_023 | reverse complement strand
CAGGTCGGCGTTGCCGGTCTTGGTCACCTTGAGCGTGCCGTTCTCAAGAACCAGCCAGGCCCAGCCGCTGCCGAACTGGGTGGCGCCGGCGGCTTTGAACTGTTCAACAAAGGCTTCGAAGCTGCCGAAGTCGGCATTGATCTTGTCGGCCAGGTCACCGGTGGGCTGACCGCCTCCGCTGGGCTTCATGCACTGCCAATAGAAGCTGTGGTTCCAGACCTGGGCGGCATTGTTGAAAATCCCGGCCTTGCTGGCATCGCCTGCCACGGCAGTGATGGTGTCCTCGAGGCTCTTGCCATCGAGCTCGGTGCCGCTCACCAGATTGTTCAGGTTGGTGACGTAGGCGTTGTGGTGCTTGCCGTGGTGGAACTCCAGGGTCGAGCGCGAAATGTTCGGCTCGAGCGCATCGAGGCCGTAGGGCAGCGCGGGCAGCGTATGAGCCATGACGAATAAGGAGTTGGGAACGACAGGACGTCGCGTTACGCCGGCGTAAGGACCGGCACGTCGAGGCATCCTAACGATTGCTTCAGGTTTGCTTTCTGCGGCCGTGGTGGGGGTATCCGGCCCCCAGCGCTTGTGGAGCGTGATCAGCCCTTCACTTCCAGCAATTCCACCTCGAAGATCAAGGTGGCGTTGGGGGGGATCACACCGCCAGCTCCGCGCTCGCCGTAGGCCAGATCGGATGGAATCACGAGCTTGCGCTTGCCACCGACATGCATGCCGGCCACCCCTTCATCCCAGCCGCGGATCACCCGGCCTGCGCCCAGCGGAAAGCTGAAGGGACCGCGGCCGTAGCTGCTGTCGAATTCGGTGCCGTTCTCGAGCGTGCCGCGGTAGTTGACCACCACCACCTTGCCGCTCACCGCTTCGCTGCCGGTGCTCACCACCAGATCGGTGATGCGCAGGCCGCTGGGGGTCTGGCGCTCCTTGGGAGCGCTGACCTCGCCGCCGAGGGCTCCGGCTTGTGCGACTTGGTCAGACGTGTCGGGGGCCATGGCAAAAAGGGTGGGATTGGGATCGTCGGGGTCCAGCTCAAACCGCGATTGGATGGTTGCAGCCGCGGCGGCTGGTGATGGGGCTCGTGCCGGCGCCTCCAGGCTGCTGGCGGCGGGCGATGCCGCTGCCACTGTGGTTGGTGCCACGATCTGGCTGACCAAAGCCACCATCAGGCACAGCACAAACACGGCAGAGCTGATCAGGATGTTGCGCATGGCCGCTGGCCGCATGGGGTGGAAGCTGACATTGATTCTGTCAGCTGGCTCGGGTCTGCTTGCGGGTGTGGCTCTGCCGCCGCTGGGGTGGCCGCCCCTGCTCTGGTTGAGCCTGGCGGTGCTCTGGGGGTTGTCGCCGCGGCCCTGGGCCGGTCTCCTGTGGGGTTTTGCCGCCATTGGGGTGAGCCATCGCTGGCTGCTGGGCCTGCATCCGCTCGATTGGATCGGGGTTCCCAGCCCCCTGAGCCTGCCGCTCTGTGTGCTGTTGCTGCTGGTGATTGCCGGTGTGGGCGGGCTGCTGGTGGGGCTGTGGCTGTGGATGGTTCAGCGCCTGGATCCAGCCCACTTGGCCACGGCCGTGTTGCTGTCGTTGCTGTGGGGGTTGGTCGAGATGCTGCTGGCCGGTGGCCCCCTGTTCTGGCTGGGGCTCGGTGCATCGGCTTTGCCGGCCGATCGACCACTGGCTGCCCTGGCGGCGCTGGGGGGCAGCGGACTGGTGGCTGCTGTCCAGCTGATGATCGGCTGGCTGTTGTGGCGCGCCTGTTGTGGGCCCAGGCGTCAGCGGGCCCTGCTCACCTGGTTGATGCTCGTCCTGCTGTGCCATGGACTGGGGGCCTCCGTCCTGGCAGCGGCACCCCTCGCCGGTCCCAGCGAGTCGGTGCTGGTCTTGCAGCCGGCCATTCCCACCCGAGAGAAGTTCGAACCCGTTCAGCGTTTGGCCTTGCGCCGACAGTTGGCCGCTGCGCTCGCTCAGGCTCGCCTCCAGGGGGCCGCCTTGCTGGTGCTGCCCGAAGGCGCCCTGGGTTTGGAACCCCGGTTGCCCGAGCCTGCACCGGTCGAACTGATCAGTGGTGGGTTCCGTTGGCACGAGGGCCCCGACCTGTTTGAGCAGCGCAGCACCTTGCTGCGCTTTGCACCCGACGAGCAGCAGCCCAGCAGCTGGGTCGACAAGCACCGACTGGTGCCCCTGGGCGAATGGGTTCCCTTCGCCGGACTGGTGCGTTGGAGCGGGCTATCGGCCGTTGGTGGGGTCGAGCCTGGGCCAGCGTCGCGGCTGTTGACGCGTCCGGCCGGATCGATCGCTGCTGCGATCTGTTATGAGCTGTCCGACGGTGGCGCCCTGGCCCGCGCCGTGCGCAATGGCGCCCGGTGGCTGCTCGCCAGCGCCAACCTTGACCCCTATCCGTTGCTGTTGCAGCAGCAGTTTGTGGCCCTGTCCCAACTGCGCGCCATCGAAACCGGCCGTTGGCTGGTCAGTGCGGCCAACACCGGGCCGAGCCTGTTGATGAGTCCCCGTGGGGAGCCTGTCGCGCAGTTGCCACCTGCCCAGGCGGGCGTCCTGGCTGTGCGGGTGCCTCAGCTGCGGTTGCTGACCCCGTACGACCGTGCGGGGGATCTTCCGATGCTGGTGCTGGCCGTGGCGGCAGCGCTGTGGCGCTGGCGGCGCCGTGGCCTCAGCGCAGATACCAGCGCAGCAGCGCGACCACCTGAGCGGCTGGGCCATCACCGGTGAGCCATTCGCCCACCACCGCTGCAGCAAAGCCCAGCATCGCGACACGACCGTTCAGGCGCTCCACCGCTGCCAGAGCCGTGGTGTTCCAGGGCCGGGCGGTGGTCAGCCCCTCACCAAATTTTTCGACTGGTTCGTAGCGAAATTCGGGTCGATGCATTGCGTTGGTCCCCAGGTCCAGAGGCGCTGAGCCTATGGGGGAAGCAGACGGAAGTGGCGCTCATGCACCGAGGGGTGGGGGCCTCAGCAGGCAGCGCCCCCACCGCCTCGACATCCTTGCGGAAGCTGCGCTGGCTGCGCGGCCCTCGATGATCTGGTGGCCCAGGCCCAGGAGCAGGGCATGAGCTACTGAAGGGCACCTCGAAAAATCCGAGATGGCTTGAATTAACGACTAGTCCAGCTATAATCACAACATCCGATTAGTTCAGGCCGTGGGGCAAAGAGGCTTCTG
>VGQR01000324.1 GCA_016882345.1 Cyanobacteria bacterium K_DeepCast_35m_m2_023 | reverse complement strand
CGCCCCCGGCAGAGCAGCAAAGCCCTCGTGACCCATGGCTGAAATCACAGCTGACACGTCTCTACAAGAACTGGCAGCGATCATCAGCCAAGCACTCGAAGCGCAAGGGCTGATGGCCACACTCTCTGGTGGCGCCGCAGTCTCGATTTACACCAACAATCGCTACCAGAGCCATGACCTCAATTTTGTAAGCACAGCGGGAACTTCCAAACTGGCCAGGGCAGTATCAGCACTGGGCTTTGTTCAAACACCTGCCCAACGACTCTTCAGCCACCCAGCGACAGCATGGTTGTTGGAATTTCCAGCAGGCCCACTGGGCTTTGGCCAGAAAGTCGTTTCTGCTTCTGCGCTTGAGGCCATCAGCACACCTTTTGGCCCCATGCGTATCATCACGCCAACGCTATGCGTGATGGACCGCCTTGCGGCTTATTTGCATTGGAAAGATCGCCAGTGCTATGACCAGGCGGCCTGGGTTGCTCAGAATCAAACCATCGAATGGGAGCAAGTGAAGGAATGGGCGGCCATTGAAGGAATGAACACCGACGAATGGCTGAGATTTTATAAAAAATCAATCAACGTCAAGACAGGCAACGCATGACGCATGCAAAAGGTCGATTGACATCACTGTTCCCCAAACTCATCGAGAAGCAGGCGGGGTGACGTCAGGCTTGGCTGCAGGGGCAGAGCCCGTTTGCTGCTGGCGGCTGATCTGCTGGATCAGGTTGACCATGCGGCCGCTGGGGACAACCCGCAGCTGACCGGCCTTGCTTTCAGGTTCGTTGCGCAGAAAGGTGATGAAGCTGTTGAGCGGGATCGCCACGACCTTGGGCTTGGTGGCGGCGATCTGCGGCGACTCCTTGATGGCCCGCTCGACAATGCCCTCGACAAACTCGGCCTCGGTGGCGCAGGGCACAAATTGTTTGCCCTTGTCGGGGCCCTCATTGCTGCTGACCAGCAGGCCGGGCTCCGGGCAGAAGACCATGGGCTGGAGCTGGGCGATCTGGGCCGCCTACTTGGCGGGCACCTTCTGGGCGATCAGCAGCTTTTCGGCGGTGGCCACCTGGGCTGGATCGGGCGCGATCACCCCCAGCCGCGACGGGTTGGCCTGCAGCAAAGGCGCCAGCAACTGGTTGAAGCGGGCCAGGCTTAGTGGGGCAAAACGCAGCGCCTTGGGCGGGCATCTCGAACAGGAGGAGGAGGCCATCCTCTGGACTGCCTTACGAGATAGGCCTGAAATTGGCGTTGCCAGACACCAGATGCGGTGTGTTGTGGTGGGGCGCTGGCGAAGGCAGGCCTGCTTCATGGCGATTCATGACGCACGACCGTCGAGCGCAAAGGGGCAGCAGATGAACAACAGATGCGAACAATTGTACTATATTTGACGTTTCCGATATCGGCGCCGTGGTCGATGAAGACTCAGAAAGCGACTCTCGGGGAGTGAGTGGGGGTTCAGCGCAAGGCGTTCCGCTTGCGTCAGAATCTTCAAAGATCAGGAGTCCCCTCTTTGGCCTTGATCGCCGGGGCTGGGTTCAAGCCCTTGGCGGCATCGTGTTCAGCCTCATTGCTCTATACAGCTCCTATGACCACATCAGCCTCCGCATCACGGTCATCCACCTTGCGCAGCAATGGGGCGTCTGGTTCATCGTTGCCTCGCTGGCGATCGTTCTTATCGATGCTCAATTGGCGTCGGGATCCCGGCTACGAGCAGCGAATGAGGCTGCTGAAACAAGAAAACGCCAGGCTCGAGAAAGTGAACGCCGAGCTGAAGAATCAGAACGCCAATCTCAAGAAGCTGAACGCCAGGCACGAGCAACTGAACGCCAGGGGCAGGGAATTGCTCTCCTCTGCAATGCAGCTCTGCTCAGCGCCCGAGTCCAGCTTGACCCCTCCGAGCTCAACCGATCCAGACTGAGTGCGTTCCTCGCCCTGTTGGCCGAGCAAGCGTTTCTGGATCAGCTAGGACCGGATTCATAGAGGACTTCATGGACATCGCCACCATCCCAGCCAAGAACCTCCGCCACACCCGCGCCGCCCAGGAGTTCATCGAGGAGGGTCGGCAAGAAGGCCGGCAAGAAGGAGAAGCTGCCGTCACCCTGTGCCGACAGGCCCGCCGCTGCAGCCCCCTGAGCGACGCCACAGCCAGCATTCAGGGGCTGCCGCTCGAGCGCCTGGAAGCCCTGGCAGAGCCCCTACTCGATTTCAGCGCTTAAGGTGCAGATGATGCCGGCTTAGCTCAGCGGTAGAGCAGCGCTTTTGTAAAGCGAAGGCCATCGGTTCAAATCCGTTAGCCGGCTTCTGACTGTCGTGCCTTGAGGAAGAGGGCCACTACGGCAGCGCGTCGGCGCACCAGACCCGGCAACACGCGGCCATCGCCGCGGCACCAGCGGGGCAATTCTTCGCGGATCACCAGCTCAGAGTCTTCACCAGCCAACAGACGCGCCCGCAGTGTCGAACTTTGCAGCGCCCCCACGCCCACGTTGTAGGTGAAGCTGATCAGGGCGGCCTGCTGGTGTGGGCTGAAGCGCCGCGCCCGGGGGAGCGCTGCAAAAAGGGCCGGGGCGTAGTGATCGCGCAACGCCTGCTGCAACAACTGCTCGGCCCGCTCGGCGCTGATGCGATCACCCAGCTGCACATCGTGGCCATCCGGGTAGCGGATGGTGCCATACCCAATCGTGGCGATGCCCACGGGATCGAGATAGGCCTCCAGAGCCAGTCCCTCAAAGGCGCGGATCAGCGGCAGGGCGTGATTGAGCCAGGGGGCGTTGGCGTCCAGTGTGTTGCGGTCGGCACCGGGCAACAAGTCGCCCCAGCCAGCCAGCGACGAGGGATCGAGCGCCGGCAACGCATGACCGCTGCCGAGGGTGCCGGCCAGCAGCGCCAACGCCAGCGGCAGGCCGCCGCGGCCACCGGAGAGCTCCTCAAGCCAGGCATCGTCAAGCTCAACACATGGATCGGAATCAGGTTCGGATCCCGAGCGATCCAACAGGCTGAGCAACTGGTCCCCATCGCCTGCCGCAGCGCAGCTGGCCAGGTCGTGGTGAAACTTAGGGTCAGCATTCAGACGCGTCAGCACCCGATTGAGAAACGCCAGCGACGGATCCAGACAGGTCGAGGCGCCCAGACGATTCAGAGAATGATCCAGTGGGGCGATGTGGTGGGCCATAGCGACACAACAACAGCTGAT
>VGQR01000323.1 GCA_016882345.1 Cyanobacteria bacterium K_DeepCast_35m_m2_023 | reverse complement strand
AGCAGTGGTACACCAAAGGCGAGGCTGACCCCCGGATCGAGCCTCAGGCTGCTGCGCAGGCTGGCCTCAAGACCATGGAGCAGTGCCTCCAGCAGCAGCACCGACACGAGCGCGACCCTGGACTGCCGGTGCTCTTGGATCCAGGCATTCATCGCTCTGACCTGCCCAGCACCCAATGGCGATCAGCATCGCCACGAATCCTGGCGTGGTGTCGAAAAAATGCTGATCTTGCATCAGGTTGATGGGGTGTCACCACAGCGGACACCCCCAGCCCCCGTGCATGCGATCCCCCCGTTGGCAGCGATCGAGCGCTTCGAGGCTGCGGGCGCTGCTGGTGCAATCCAGTTAATTCTTGAGGCTCACCTGCTGCTGTTGGATGAACTCGCGCATCTGGGCGCGGCGGTTCTCCAGCTGGGCGGTGCTGGTGGTTTGCGCCACTGCCATCGTCGGGGCCAAGCCGCTGATCAGCCAGGCCAGCACCAGCAGGGCTGCCCGTTCGGTGACCTGTCGACTGATGGCTTCAACCTTGGCCATGGCCCGACCCGCCTGTGTCATGGCCTTGGCATAGGGCCGGGGCCAGCCGCTGGCAGGGGCTGAGGCCTGCCAGCAGCCGATCAGCGGCTGAAGTGCGCCTTGGCTTCGTACAGCACCTCGTCGGTGATGGCGGCGATTCCCCGTTCGCGGGCAAAGGTCTCGGTGTTGCGACGCACTTTGGGCCGAACGAAGAAGGGGATCTTGGCCAGCTCGGCCTCGCCATCGGGGCTCCATTGGGGCCCATCGAGCACAGCTGAGGCAGGCGCCGCGGCAGCCATCGCCGGCTCTGCGGGGCTCGCCATGGCTTCACCCAGGTGGCTGCGGTGCCCATCCACGAACTCGAAGTCGTGGCGGAACATGCCGATCAGGTGCTCCTCGAGCCCCATCATCAGCGGGTGCACCCAGGCATCAAAGATCACGTTCGCGCCTTCAAAGCCCATCTGCGGGCTGTAGCGAGCGGGCACATCCTGCACGTGCAGCGGTGCGCTGATCACCGCACAGGGGATGCCCAGGCGCTTGGCGCTGTGGCGCTCCATCTGGGTGCCGAGCACCAGCTCGGGCGCCGCATCGACCATGGCGGCCTCGACCGCCAGGTAGTCGTCGCTGATCAATGCCTCGAGACCCAGTTCGGCGGCCGCCGCGCGCACCTCGCGCGCCAGCTCACGGCTGTAGGTTCCCAGCCCCACGACCTGGAAGCCCAGCTCGCGGCTGGCGATGCGGGCGGCGGCGATGGCGTGGCTGCCATCGCCAAAGATGAACACCCGCTTGCCGGTGAGATAGGTCGAATCCACCGAACGCGAGTACCAGGGCAGGCGCGAGCGCGATTCGGCCTCGCACAGCCCATCGGCTCCGGCCACCAGCTCGCTGGGCAGCTCCAGGTTCACGGCCTCGTGCAGCTCCCGCAAAAAGGCAACGGTGGCGCCGATCCCGATCGGCACCGTCTGAACCTTGGGCATGCCGAAGCTGCGCTCGAGCCAGCTGCAGACAGGGCCTGCCACTTCGGGATAGAGGCAGACATTGGCGTCGGCGCGGGGAATGCGCTGCAGATCGGCCGGTCGCGCCTCCCACGGCGCCACGACGTTGACGTCGATGCCGTATTCGCTCAGCAGCCGTGTGATCTCGCGCACATCGTCGCGGCAGCGAAAGCCGAGGCGGCTCGGACCCAGCAGGTTGACCAGGGGCCGGCGCCCCTCGGCCCGCCAGCGTCCCGGTTCGGGTTTGGGGGTGCCAGGGGGTGGCAGCTGCGCTTTGAGCAACGTGCGCACCAGTTGGTACAGGGTTTCGGCGGCGCCCCAGTTTTCTTTTTTGGAATAGGCCGGCAGCTCCAGGTTGACCATTGGGATGCCGCCCAGATCCATGCCGGCGGCCAGGGCGCCGGGTTGATCCTGGATCAGCTCGGCTGTGCAGCTCTCACCGACCAGCAGCGCTTCGGGTTGGAAGCGCTGCACCGCATCAGCGATGCTGCGCTTCACCAGCTCGGCGGTGTCGCCGCCGAGATCCCGGGCCTGAAAGGTCGTGTAAGTGACCGGTGGACGCCGCTGCTGGCGCTCGATCATCGTGAACAGCAGATCGGCATAGGTGTCGCCCTGGGGCGCGTGCAGCACGTAGTGCACGCCCTCCATCGAATCGGCGATCCGCATGGCCCCCACGTGGGGGGGGCCTTCGTAGGTCCAGAGAGTCAGTTCCATGGGGAGTCAGTGGCAGTCAGGTAAGCCAATGGCGACAGCAGGTCGACATCAGGCAAAGCTCAGCGCGGTGCGGCGGCGCAGGGGTCGGGCAAACAGTTCGGCCAGATCGCCGGCCTGATCGATGCCGTGGATCGGGCTGAACACCAACTCGATCGACCACTTGGTGGCGATGCCCATCGCCTCGAGCGGATTGGCTAGGCCCAGGCCGCAGACCACCAGGTCGGGCCGCAGCTGCTCAACCCGTTGCAGTTGGTTCTCGACGTGCTGGCCTTCGCTCAACTGGGTGCCCTCAGGCAACAGCGCCAGTTCGCTGGCCATCAGCTGGCGATCGAGATAGGGCGTGCCCACCTCGACGAGCTGCATGCCGCATTCACGGCTCAAGAAGCGGGCCAGCGGGATCTCGAGCTGCGAGTCGGGCAGCACAAACAGCCGTTTGCCGGCCAACGTCTCCTGCTGGGGAGCCAAGGCCCGCTGCCCCCGTTCGACCAGCGGATCGAGCACCGCCGCCACCTGGGCCGGTGCGATGTCAAAGGCCGCCGCGGCAGCCGCCAGCCAGGCGCGGCTGCCTTCGACCCCGAAGGGGTAGGGCGCGGCGATCAACGCGGCGCCGCGGTCGATCAGCGCGCGGGCCGTGCCGCTCAAAAACGGCTGGGCCAGCAGCAGCTGGGTGCCCGGTCCCACGGCCGGCAGCTCGGTCGAGCGCCGTGGCGGCAGGGTGGCCACCCGCTCGATGCCCAGCTTGTGAAACAGGCCGATCAGCCGGTCTTCGACCGCATCGGCCAAGGTGCCGGCGATCAGCAGTTGCTTGCTTTCACTGCGGGGCATCAGCGGGATCAGCGCCTGCAGGGCGCCGTCTTCCCCCTGGGTGAAGGTGGTCTCGATGCCGCTGCCGCTGTAGTTGAGCACCGTGACGCGGCCGCGATGCTGAACATTCAGCCGTTCTGCGGCCTTGGCCAGATCCAGCTTGATCACCTCG
>VGQR01000322.1 GCA_016882345.1 Cyanobacteria bacterium K_DeepCast_35m_m2_023 | reverse complement strand
GATCCGCGAAGCCCGCCCCGCGATCGCCCGCAAAGCCACCGAACTGACGCTCGCCAGCGGCATCGCGACGGACCAGCACGATGCGGCTGGGGCGATGGGCGTCCCACTGCACGGCGCTCTGATCAATCCCACGCTCGGCGAACAGCTGCGCAAAAGCTGCGCCAATCGGGTCGCGGCCCAGGCGCCCGACAAAGGCACTGGCCGTGCCCAACCGCGCCAGGGCGCAGGCAACGTTGGCCGGGGCACCGCCCAGGCGGTCCTCACTGCTGAGGGCGGGATCACCGCCCGGCGGGCCCATGCGATCGACCAGGGCTTCGCCATGGCACAGCACCTGGGGGGCCGCTGCGGCCATCAGAACTGCGCCGCGCTCGCAGACGACGAACCCGACTTGGCCATCGACAATTGGCGCAGCGACTACACGACGCCACTGCGCTTGAGCTCGCTGATCGCCAGATTGATGCGCTGCACGGTGGCTGCGCTCAAAGCCGGCGAGAGGCCGAATCCCTGCAGTTCAGGCCTGATGCCTGAGAGTGCCAACACCGGAATCGTGCCCGACGCATTGTTGTTGTTGACCAGGTACCTCAGCTGCAGCTCGTCGGCAACGATGGCGTCGATGCGCTTGCTGGCCAGCGCCGTCATCGCCCCCTCGATGCTGCCCTGGTGCACCAGGGTGACCTGATCGAGGCTGGAGGTCTGGTTGATCTCCTCGAGCAGGGTCTGACTGACCGTGCCCGCCTTGAACCCGACGCGGAGCCCCGTGAGATCGGTCAAGCGACTGACCCTAAGACCGGCCCGGCCCTGGGCCTCCTGTACCAGCTCGACCGTCAGAAAACCGACGAGCACCGCGCTGGCGATGATGCGCAGCAGATAGGCCAGCATCACCAGCAGGTGGCCCCGCGCTGTGCTGACGATGTCGTTGTCACCGCCGCCGGTGACCATCACGGCAAACACGCGGGAGAAACCCTGGAGCCGGGTCCGCCGACTGGCCGAACCCTTCTCGGGCAACGGCTCGAGCCACCAGACCAGGCAACTGAGCGCCCCCGTGGCCACCAGCACCAGCACCAGCAGCCGCAGCAGCGATCCACCCAGCAGCGCACTCAGAAACGCCTGTCCGAGGCTGAAGGGGCTGCTGGCCACCATCACCGCCTGGCCATCCTCCTGAAACGGCAGGCTGAAGCGGTCTTGGCGCAGCCGCTGCGGCGAGAGGTTGATGCATTCCACCGCCACGTCCAACTGGCCGCTGCGCGTGGCCTCGAGCATGGCGCTGATCGACGCTGACGGCACCAGCACGTAGGGGAAGCCCTCGCGATTGGCGACACGGGTCCACAGATCAACCGCCAGACCGCGCCAGACACCGCCTTCGCGGTAGCTGCAGGGTTGGCTGCCATCGACGACACCGACCCGCAACACGCGTTGCAGCGGCTCGGCAGACACCGGTTGCGTCAGTCCCAGCACCAGCAGGGTCAGCAGCAAGCGAATGCTGAACCGCATCAAGCCGCCTCGGCGCTGGACTGCTCGGTCTGCAGCAGGGCCGCAATGATGCGGGCATTGGCCGCTGGAAATGGATAGGACTGCAGCTCGGCAGGCTCGACCCAGCGCACCTGCTGGGAAGCGAGCGGCTGGGGCTCGCCGCTGATCCAGCGGCACAGGTGCACGTCGAAACGCAGCTTCTTGTGGCTGTAGGCGTGATCGACCACGATCAGCTGCTCGCCCACGGCGACCTCGATCGCCAGCTCCTCACGCAGCTCACGCGTGATGGTGTCCGTGATCGCCTCGCCAGGCTCCTGCTTACCACCAGGAAATTCCCACAGGCCCCCGAGCAGTCCCTCGTTGAGCCGTTGGTCGATCAGCACCTGGCCCGACGCGTTCAGCACCACACCGACACCGATCACCTGAAAAGGGATCTCTCGCGGGGTGTCCTTCACGGGATAGGCGGTCGGGGTGCCGGCAGCGTAGGCAGCGCAATGCCGTTGCCACGGACATTCGGGGCATCGGGGCTGGCGCGGGGTGCAGACCGTGGCACCCAGATCCATCAGGGCCTGGTTGAAGGCCCGGGGCCGCCCCCGATCAAGCAGCCCCTCGCTGTGCTGCCACAGGCGCGAGGCATCGCGGGCAGGGGGCTTGGGGCTGGCGACCAGGCGCGTCAGCACCCGTTTGACATTGCCATCGAGGATCGCGAATGGCCGGTCAAACGCCGAACTGAGGATGCTGCCGGCAGTGCTGCGGCCGACTCCCGGCAGGGCCAGCCAACCCGCCAGATCGCGGGGCCAGGGCTGCCCCACCAGCTGCCGCGCCCCCTGCTGCAGCCGCCGGGCGCGGGAGTAGTAGCCGAGCCCCTGCCACAGCAGCAGCACCTCGTGCTCGCTGGCGGCGGCGAGGGCCGCCACGCCTGGGAACACCGCCATCCAGCGCTGCCAGTAGGGCAGGGCCACCTGCAGCTGGGTCTGCTGCAACATGATCTCGGCGATCCAGATCGGATAGGGATCGAGCGGCTCGCCATCGGCCGGCTGGCTGCCATCGGGCCGCAGTTTCCAGGGGATGGCCTGGCGGCCGTGCTGCTGCCACCAGGCCAGCAGCAGCTGGCGGAGCTCGGGCGCGTCAGCGATAGTGAGCGGCGCAACGGGGTGGAGTCTGACCCTGAACGGCCACCGGTGCGATCGTTGGGGGCATGACCGCGCACCCTGAGGTCTTCCATGCACGGCGAGCACGAGCAGCACCACTCGGCTGCTGAAGCAGCGCTCAGCATCCAGCGCCTGCCCCACCGGCGCCAACACGAACATCGGCCCGGCTCGGCAGCGGCCTTCCGCTGGAGCGTGCTGCTCAACAGCAGCCTGTCGGGCCTGCAGCTGGCGATCGGCCTGGGCTTCGGCTCGCTGGCCCTGATCAGCGATGCCGTGCACAACCTGGGCGACGTGGCCGGGCTCCTGCTCGGCTGGGGTGCTGAACGGCTCAGCACCCGCCCCGCCTCGGGCCGGTTCACCTACGGCTTTGGCCGCAGCACCCAGCTCGCCTCACTGATCAATGCCGGCTTGATCCTGATGGCTTCGGCGGTGCTGGTGGTCGAAGGGCTGCAGCGGTTCGGGCGGGGCAGCAGCATCGACAGCATGCCGGTGGCCTGGGCCGCCGCGGCCGGGATCGGCGTCAATCTGTTCTCAGCCTGGCTGTTCGGACACGACCACCACCACGACCTGAACCGCCGCGCCGCACGGCTG
>VGQR01000321.1 GCA_016882345.1 Cyanobacteria bacterium K_DeepCast_35m_m2_023 | reverse complement strand
GGGTTCTCATGGACGATCCCCGTCCCAGCCCACCAACCGAGGCATGTCGAGCGTTGTTGCAGCTCGAGCGCGGCAGCGGGACCGGACGGGTTGAACTGCGTTTTGCTCCCTGTCCAACGCTGCAGCAGGGCTGGAGGATCGCGGTCACAGGCCTGCTGAGTCGGCCCCAGCCTGCACCCCACCCGCTGCTGGCAGGGCCGGCCGAGCGGTTGGCCCGCCAGGGGGCCTGGAGCCAGATGCGGGTTGCCCAGGTCCAGGTTCTGGCCCGTCCGCCCACGCCCGTGGCCGATCTGCGCCGCACCATCGCGGTCCGCCTGCAGCAGCAGAGCGACCCGGCTGTGGGTGGGGTGCTGGGCGCACTGGTGTTGGGGAGCGCGGTGGTGCCGTTGCCTGCAGCGGTGCGGGAGAGTTTCCGCGCAGCCGGCCTATCCCATGCCCTGGCGGCGTCGGGCTTTCATCTCAGCGTGTTGCTGGGTGCAGTGCTGATCGTGGGCAAACGGCTGCCCCGTCCGCTGCGGCTGGCATTGGCGAGCGCGGCGATCGGTTTGTTTCTGCTGCTGGCAGGCCCCCAGCCCTCGGTGTTGCGAGCCGTCGGCATGGGAATCATCGCCCTGGTGCTGCTCGAAGCCGGTTGGCGCAGCCGACCTTTGCTGGTGCTGGCGAGCACCTGCGCGGCCTTGCTGCTGTGGCGGCCCGAGTGGTTGCTCGATGTGGGCTTTCAACTCAGTGTGGCCGCCACCGCCGGGTTGATGCTGACGGCCCGGCCTCTCGAGCAGGCCCTGGGGGGCATGGGCCCGCGTTGGCGGGCAGCGGCGGCCGCCGTTCCCCTGGCGGCCTTTGTTTGGACCTTGCCCCTGCAGCTGCAGCACTTTGGCGTCGTGCCCCTGTAGGTGGATCCATCGATGACGCACCTGGCACGGCAGCCGAACGCGTCGCAGCCATCGAGCAGGCCATCCCTGCCGCGGCCGCGTCCCTTTTCGTGGTGTAAAACCCGAGGCCCGATTCCCCTGATCTGAGAGTGAACAGGGGTGAATGACGGGCTGTCATTCCCGAGGCAGATGTGTGCCTCTTTATTTCACGATGAATCCAGACGAATGACTTGTCAAGTCTTTCGTCTGGATTGGTTTTCGGTTGTGGGCTACGTCTGAATTTTTGCTGCTGCTTTCCCGGTACCTGGGTTCAGGCGGCTGCTTCCTGCAGGCAGGCCTGAGCGGGTAGATCGTCGAGGGCTGGTATGGCAGCCATGCTCTCGGAGGAGAACATGCGCCGGCCCTCGAGCTGCCAGTGCTCGTCCTGCTCCAGCAGCACCGCACCCACCAAGCGCTCGATTGCCGCGTCGTTGGGGAAGATGCCCACCACGCGGGTGCGGCGCTTGATTTCCTCGTTGACGCGCTCGAGCAGGTTGGTGCTCCAGATCTTTTTCCAGTGCTGGGGCGGGAAGTGGCGGAAGGCGAGCACGTCCTCACGGGCCTCGGCCATGAGCTCAGCCGCCCTCGGGAACTTGGCGGCGAGCATGGCACTCACCTGATCCCATTGCTCCAGCACAGCCTCTTTGTTCTGCTGGGCGAACACCGATCGCAGGGCAGCAGCCACCATCTCCTGGTGAGCTTTCGGCACTGTCTGGAGCAGGTTCCTAGAAAAATGAACGCGGCAGCGCTGCCAGCAGCTGCCCTGCAGCATCCGCCGGATGGCGTTGATCAGACCGCTGTGGGCGTCGCTGATCACCAGTTTGACGCCTGTGAGGCCGCGCTCTTTCAGTGAGCCAAGGAACTGGCTCCAGAAGCCCTCGTTCTCGCTGTCACCGACCTTGAGACCGAGCAGCTCACGGCGGCCGTCAGCGTTCACCCCCATGGCCACGACGACGGCTCTGGAGCAGACCTGCATGGCTCTACCGAGCCGGCCGTGCAGGTAGGTGGCATCGAGATAGAGGTAGGCGTAGCCCTGGCCCTCCAGCGCCCGGTTCAGGAACGCCTGCACTTGCAGGTCGATCTCCGAGCAGATGCGGCTTACCTGGGATTTCGAGATCCCGCTCTGTGACCCGAGAGCGGCCACCAGGGCATCGACCTTACGGGTGGAGACGCCGGCTACATAGGCCTCCATCACCACGGCGTAGAGGGCTTGATCCACGCGGCGGCGGGGCTCGAGGATCGAGGGCAGGAAGCTGCCGGTGCGGAGTTTCGGGATCTGGAGATCGATGTCGCCCACCTGGGTGGTGAGCAGGCGAGGGCGGTAGCCGTTGCGGTAGCCAACGCGATCCTCAGAGCGCTCATGGCGCTCGGCGCCGAGCACGGCAGCCACCTCCAGCTCGATCAGCTGCTGCAGGCCATGGCGCACCAGCTCGGGGATCAGCTCCCCAGCGGTGCTGCCATCCAGTAGCGGCGCCAATGCAGAGGCGCCAGAATCCATCTTGGGCACGGTTCGTCTGGTTGAGGTAGGACTCAAACCAGGGTCACGGGCCTGCCCACCCCTTGCAACACCAGCTATCAAGCCGGGTGCCTGAGCTGCGCGCTCAACCCCGGCTACGCCGGGGTTGAGGTCCCCAAGGATTTACACCACTCCCGGGGACGCGAGCTGGTAGTGCGGTGGGATTTGAAGCAGCGAAAGACAAGGCGAGACAGATCAGGCAGCAGAAGAACCTGAAGTTTGATGAGGTGTCCTTTATGACCTCCAAACGCTTCTACGGCGGTTCTACGGGGCAGCAAGGGGCATCTGGTGCCTCGACCACCCAAAGGGTTGGTCTTGGGGTCAGTAGAGACGGCAGGACCTTCACCAACGCCTATGGGAAGCGATACCCCGTGGAGCATTCCAGGTCCTACAACCCATCGAAGCGAGGTCGGTTCAGAGGTTATACCGATGCCCAGGGGAATTACCACGATATTGACTAACAGATCTGCTCTCTGGTTGCTAGCAGGGTTTGGGGCAAGACCTTATGATGCTTGGATGTGTAAGTACTACTACAGATACAGAGCAAGAGTCAGACATATGACGAGAAAGCACTGTGCTGGAATGAGTCTTGCTCTTTCGCAATCTGAGAAGGTGGGACTTCAGTCGTCGTCAGGGGTGCTCAATCAGGACCCTTCTGACTACTGGAGTCTCAACTAATTTGCCCAAAAGGGGTTGACAGGGTTGGGAATCCGTCGTATACTTACCTCACAAGCAAAAGACGCACCAGCGACTTAGTTCTAAGGGGCAAGTCTTCAGTTGTTCGGCGAA
>VGQR01000320.1 GCA_016882345.1 Cyanobacteria bacterium K_DeepCast_35m_m2_023 | reverse complement strand
GATGGGAACCAGGCAGCCCGCCATCGGGACCGGTGACCTCCTGGGCAGCGAGCGCCGACACATCCACAGAGGCCAGTCACATCCAGCGCTTGCTTGCAAGGTATTCCGCAGCCGCGACCGCCGTTCGCGAACGTGGCCAGCCGGAGAACCGATTGACCCTCACTGCAGTGCCGGCCTCATCGTGCCTTCATCCGATCACACCGGGGGCATAGCCACCCGCATAGAAATCGGGCTCATAGAGGCGAACGATGCGCTCCTCCACGCCGGGAGCCAGATAGTGCTGGAGCTTGCTGGCAGCTTGTTTGAGTTTGAACGGCTTGCCCGGAACTGTGAATTGTTGCTCCACCCGATGGGGGCGGCTGCAGTCGAGCCCATCCACCGTCAACCCGCGCTGACGCAACAGAGCCGGCAGATGCTGATCAATCGATTCCAGCTGGTAGATGGCATCGAACTGGTCAGGCGCGAAGGCCATCAGATCCACCTGGGGCCACCAATGGGCGTCGTCGTGCAGACCGCCCTCTTCGAGATAGGTGAGAAAACGCTCAAACCCCTGCGGTGACGCATCTCCAAAGCCGCCGGCGGCGCTATAGCGCTGGGCATGACCGGAACCCACCTTCTCCAGAAAACCCGAGAGCAAGCGCGCCCGCGGATCACGCATCACCGTGAAGAAAAAACACTGCGGCAACCGCAGGAGAGCTCGGGGCCGGCGCAAGAGCTGACGCATGGTGCACCCCAGGGCAATCGCCTCATCCTTGGCCCGGTTGTAGGGCTGAGAAGCCTGCGGCGAGCCTGGCGCGAGGGCGTCACGCAGATAAAGCAGCATGGATGAGTTACCGCTTTTTTTGATGCGGTTGTAAGCGAGACCAGCCTGGGGATAGATCAACAGATTGCGCACAGCCGCTGCGTGCACCGGTTGCCGGCCCGTGCTCCAAGCCAACACGGCCGCGGCCACGCGGTCCTTCCGTCCCACCTGTGGATTCACAACACCGCCTGCGCTGGTGGGACCCTATCGCGAGTCCATCAGTTCTTGATCCGACTACGGGGCATTGAGCGGCCTGCGATCCTTAAACGGTCTTCACCAGTGGCGATGACGCTGACACGACGCATCGGCATCGTCACGCCTCTGGTGTTAGCCCTGGCCATTGCTTCAACGGGGCTAATCCAGGAGGGAGAACGGCTGAGCGCCGCCCTCAGCCTCAGCTGGGTGGTGCTGAGCATCGGCCAGCAGGCAGTGAGCACGCCGGGATCAAACCGGCTCTGGCCTGTGGCCGTGCTGGCGATCCTGCTGCTCAACGTGCGGGGAATCGTGTTGGGGGAGGGCCCGAGGCCCGTGTCGCACGTCGACTACGTGCTGTTGATCGCCGCAGTACTGGCAGGCAACGGACTACAGCTACCGCGCTGGCGCACCACCCTGAGCGGCATCTGTCTATCGGTTGCCAGTTGCGGCCTGTGGCAAGCGGCAACGGTGTGGCAGCACCTCACCGGATCCGAGATCGGCTACCGGCTGGGATTTCTGCTGATCAACCAAACCGCTCTGCTGACTGGGCTGGGCTGTGTGAGCGGCTTGGCCGCTCTGCAGCTGTGGCAAACACCCCAGGCTGCGCGGGCACAGCCCGGCATCCAGCTGGCCCTGGTCCTCGGCAGTGGCGGGTGCGCTGTGATGACCCTGGCCACGCACTCGCGAGCCGGAGTCGGCCTGATCCCCATCAGCCTGCTGCTCGCCTGGGCGGTGCAACAGGGCACGCAGCATCGCCGCACGCTTGGCGGCTGGCTGCGGCGGCGGGGCCTGGTGATGGCTGTAGTGGTGACCTTGCTGGTCGGCACCCCGCTGGTCTGGCTGGCCAGCCCTCAGGGGCCAAGCCTGCGGCAGAACTTGGCGGCGCTTTATGGCCCAAACAACCTTGGTAGCGACCAAGGCCGACTTCGCCTATGGCGCTGCTATGCGGGCCTCCCTTTCAGCGGCAGTAACCGCCTTCTATACGGCGTTGGATATGGCCGCGCTCGAGAGATGTGTCCGATCCGGGTGCCGCGCATGCCAAAACCGATGCGCCATGCCCACAACTTGCCGCTGCAGGTCTGGGCAGAGACTGGCAGCCTAGGTTTGGGCATTGTCCTGATCGGAGGCCTATTGCTAGGTCTCCAGCTGAGGAGGCAGCAGCAGGCTCCAGAAGCTGTGGCGCTCTCAGCACCGCTGATCTACGGCGTGCTGTTCAACCTGCTTGAGCTGGGAATGCTCAAGGTTCCCCTGCTCACCGTGCTGTTCGGCGCGATGTTGTCCGGTGCGCTGATCAAAGCCTCAAACGGCGGCGGCACGCTATCTTCAGTTGGCGGCAGCGCAGCCGCCAGGGCGGCAGGGTCGTAAGGGGCTGAGCTCGCTCCACCAGCAAGCGCTGCCAGTGGTGATCGATCTGAGCCAGGGCTCGCTGCCAGCGCTCCAGCAGCACCGGCTCCTGCAACTGGTTCAGCAGGGCGGCCAGTGCTGCAGGTGGTGCCTGCCAGGCGACAGGGTCGGCCACGGCCGCTGCAATGCGCTCCACATCAGCCTCCAGCGTGCCGCAACCGATCTGATGCGCCAGCAACCCCGGATCGAGACTGTCGGCGAGGGCATGGTTGAGGCTGCTGAACACCACGCAACCGCAGGCCAGAGCCTCCACCGGCGGCAGACCGAAGCCTTCGCTCACGCCGCGGCCGCGCCAATAGTCCGCTGAGTCATACAGGTAAACGGCGGCGCTGTTGAACAGATCCACCAGGTCGTCAACCCAGCCGCTCTGCACCTCCACCCGCAGGCCGCGCTGACGCAGAGCTGGCACCAACTGATCGAGCACATAGGCGCTGGTTTTGCGCTGCTGGATCAGCACATCGATCGGCCGCGGGCCCGGCTGTTGCGCCGCCTGGGCAGCAGCGCCGCGCGCCAACCATTGGGGCTCCAGGGCATTGGGCACCAGGAACAGCGGGTTGCGCGGGGCACGATCTCCCCAGTAGCCCAGGGTGTTGCGGCTCACCGCCAGCACGGGCACGCCCGGGGGCAGTGCAAAGCCATAGCCGCTGCTGTGGGCGTGATACGCGGTGGCACGGCCCCGCAAACGCCGCAGCAGCATGGGCACATCGAACCCCCAGCTCACAATCCAGAGCGGCGCATGGGCTTCCTGGGCCTCAGTCAGGGGCTCAGCTCGCAGCAGGTCGTCGAGAAACGGATGCTCCGGCTCGCGCTGGCGG
>VGQR01000319.1 GCA_016882345.1 Cyanobacteria bacterium K_DeepCast_35m_m2_023 | reverse complement strand
GCCCACCAAAAAGAACAGGCTGGCGCCGATCAGGCCGTGGCTGATCATCTGCAGCATCGCCCCGCTCGAGCCCAGGGCGCTGAAACTGCCGATGCCGATCAGCACAAAGCCCATGTGGCTGATCGAGCTGTAGGCGATCTTGCGTTTGAGGTTGCGCTGGGCAAACGAGGTCAGCGCCGCATAGATGATGTTCACCACCCCTAGCACCACCAGCAGTGGCGCGAACTGGGCGTGGGCGTCGGGCAGAATCTGGCAGTTGAAGCGCAGCAGGGCGTAGCCGCCCATCTTCAGCAGGATGCCCGCCAGCAACATGTGCACCGGCGCCGTCGCCTCGCCGTGGGCGTCGGGCAGCCAGGTGTGCAGCGGCACGATCGGCAGCTTGACGCCAAAGGCGATCAGCAGGCCAGCGTAGCAGAGCAGCTGGAAGCCAAGCGGGAATCCCTTCTCCATCAGGGCGCTGTACTCAAAGCTGATCGGCGATCCAGTGGCGCTGCCAAAGAAGGCCATCGCCAGCGCGGCCAGCAGGATGAATAGGGAGCTGCCTGCGGTGTACAGGATGAATTTGGTGGCGGCGTACTGCCGCTTCTTGCCGCCCCAGATCGCCAGCAGCAGATACACCGGCAGCAGTTCGAGCTCCCAGGCCAGGAAGAACAGGAGCATGTCCTGCACGGCAAACACCGCGATCTGGCCGCCATCCATGGCGAGCAGCAGGAAATAGAACAGCTTCGGCTTGAACGTGACCGGCCAGGCCGCCAGTGCTGCCAGGGCCGTGATGAAGCTGGTCAGCAGGATCAGCGGCATCGAGATGCCGTCGGCCCCCACCGACCAGGCCAGGCCCAGATCGGGCAGCCACTGCACCCGCTCCACCAGCTGCAGCTCAGGGTTGCTGGGGTCGTAGGCGTTGAGGTAACCGCCCACCGTCAGCAAAAAGGTGATCAGGGCGATGCCGAGCGCGTACCAGCGCACCTGCTTGCCGTCGCCCTTGTCAGGAACGAACGGAATCAGCAGGGCCGCCGCGATCGGAAACAGAATCGAGGCGCTCAGCCAGGGGAAGGCCACAGACAAGGCATATGCGTTGGCTGGAGTGTAGAAATTTCGGGCCGTTTCGCCCGGCTGCCATGGGCGATGTCACACACAGCGACGCATCGATCAGGAATCGCCCCAAAGCGTGTGAATGATCCAGATGCTCGCCAAGGTGTGAAACACCACCGCCAACCAAAACGTGACAGCCACTTTGGCGTCGGCGCGGCATGGGTGCAGCAGCCACGCCAGAGCACGGGAGCGCAGCTGCGGCTGCTGCTCCAGGTCCCTCAATGCGTCGTATCCATCCAGGTCAAGGAAGGGGCTCATGTTCAGCACCACGAGAGCAAGGTTGATCGCGGCCAGCTGCCAAAGCGATGCGGGCCACACGGCTTGCGTCACGGCAGCTCCCGCGGCAATACCTGCGATCACCACATTGGTGAAAGGACCTGACAGACTCACGGCGATGCGTGGCCAGCGCTCAGCCAGCCAGATGTCGCTGGTGTCCACAAAAACCATCGGCAGAAACCAATGCCAGCCAAAACCGACCCGAGGCACCTCCCGGTTGAAGGTTTTGACGGTGAGCCCGTGAGCCAGCTCATGGGCGATCACTGAGCCCAGCAGCCCTACGAACAAACCTATCCACCCCTCCTTAGGAGGTGATTCCAATGCAGCGATCCAGGTATCGCGGTGTTGCCAACCCATCCATAGACCGCTCAGCGAAAGGGCTGAAGCCCCACTCACGCCGAAGGGTGTAAACAGGAGACCTAAACCCGATCGATGCAGGCGAGTGAACAAATGGTCTGTGTGTGACCAAGAAACCTGCCAATTTAAACCAAGGGAGATGGTGCGTAAGATTCTGCGCCAGGGACCAGGCAAGCCTGCGGAGATCAGTACATCGGTGCGCAGCTTCGGCTCTACGACCAATTTCGCTCGTGTTAGTCGTTCGATCACTTCTAGGATGCCATCCGGAGCAAAGATCTTCTTGGCCAGTAGTAGATCGATCGTTAGGTCCCGCAAACTGTGGTGACCATCAAGCCGTTGCCATATAAACCAACCTTGTTCTGACAGTTGGAAGTAGGTGCCATCTTTTGGATTTTTCAAGACGGTGATCTGCTCTCCTTCCGGAGTGTTGCGAAGGTGGGCCTCCACGACTTCAAGGCGCTTAGGGCGTACCCTGAGCGACCGAAGTCCAAGAACGGACGCGGCCACATCGTGCTGTTCGGCTAACACCTTCAATAAATCCCTCCGATGGAGAACCAGCAATTCGCACTTTTCCAAAGTGCGAATAGTGGCGTTGCGTGGGGCTTCGGTCAGTAGGGCGGCTTCGCCGAATAGAGCTCCCGGTCCAAGCGTTGCTACTTGCCTGGCCTTACCAGTGTTGTCATTGACTAAAACCTCAACATTTCCGGAGCGAATCAGATAGCAGGCATCGTCTTCGCAGCTTCCCTCCTGAACAATGACCTCATCAGCTGCGGTCAGTTGACGTCTTAAGCGGTTGGCTAGTGTCTTGGTTCGGCTGGGCGACAGTGCGGCAAAGGGAGTGGCTTTTTTCAGAAATTTCGCCACCAGCATGTCCTCGCTGGCACTACGAAAGATTCCGCTGAAATCAGGCTCGGCTTTTAGAATCTTTTCGAATACTGCGGTTTCGAGACTCCAAAGTCTCATGGGTGTTTGGGCCGTGACAGTGGCCTGGCGTTGGTGGTCACTGGCAAGCAAGGCCAGCTCACCAAAGACTTCCCCCGCTCCAACGGAAGCCAACACGCAGCGTTGGCCTTCGCGTTCTGTCGTCACCTCGGCAATCCCAGACTCAACAATGAACAGCCGATCACCGTGTTCGCCTTCGCGCAAGATCACGGCACCAGCATGGCGTTGTTCGGCTTGTAATGATTCCAACAATTGTTGGCGGCCCTGAACCGAAAGTGAGCTGAATCCTGCAATCCCCTCCAGGATGCTGGGGCTCGGGTCAAAGGCGAAGTGAGTCATGACGCCTTGTTCAAAACCTGTGGTTTGCAGTGCTCAGGCGTGAAGGAAAAGTCTGCGAGTGATCAGCCTCCAATTTTGCTGGCGCGCGTCTGGAGTTGCTCGTCACTGAGACTCCAGTCGATGGCTTGCAGAGCAGCCCATTCGTCGGGCTCGAGGGTGTAGCCGCTGCTTTCAACGGTGCCCTTTGGGTCACTGCGAAGAGCCTGGCGGAACTGTGGATCG
>VGQR01000318.1 GCA_016882345.1 Cyanobacteria bacterium K_DeepCast_35m_m2_023 | reverse complement strand
GGTGCGCGAGTTGACGCGCTTCCTGGCCCGGCGGGCGGTCGAGGCCCCGGGGTGCCTGGTGGTGCTCGAGGCTGCTGAGGCGATGGCCGAAGCTGCGGCCAATGCCCTGCTCAAGACCCTGGAGGAACCGGGGGATGGGTTGCTGGTGCTGATCACGGCGGCCCCTGACCAGTTGTTGTCGACCATTCGCTCGCGCTGTCAGACCATTCCCTTCAAGCGGCTGGCGCCCGACGCGCTGCAGCAGGTGCTGCGCCGCTGTGGCGATCCCGCCGCGTCCGCCGCCGCTGCACCCGATCCACCGGTGCTGCTCGAATTGGCGGCGGGTTCGCCCGGCGCCTTGCTCGAGCACCGTCAGCAGTGGCAGCAGCTGCCTGTCGAGCTGCGCGAACTGGCGGCGCAGTGCCTGGGTACGCCCCAGGCCCTACGGGGCTGTGAACCGTTGCAGCTGCTCGACTTGGCCCGTCAGATCAGTGAGACCCTCGACGGCGAGCAGCAGCTCTGGCTGCTGCAGTGGTGGCAGCTGGTGTTGTGGCGGGGGGGAGGCCGTCCAGCCATGCTCGAACGGCTTGAGCGGCTGCGCCATCAGTTGCTGGCCTATGTGCAACCGCGGTTGGCCTGGGAAGTAGCCCTGTTGGATCTGGCCAAGAACGCCCGCAGCGCGACCGATTAACTGGCTTTGGCCTGCTCCAGCCGTTCACGCGCGTCCCGCACCAGGGGGATCAGATCCGCCAGTTGCTCCTCGCTCGGCAGCTCAAGGCAATAGCCGGCCCCATAGACGGTTTTGATGAACCGCGGTTTGCGCGGGTCGGGTTCGAGCTTGGTGCGCAGGTGCCGCACATGCACGCGGATCGTTTCGATGTCGTCGTCGGGCTCGTATCCCCAGACCTCCTTGAGGATCAGCGAGGGGGCGACGGTTTGGCCGTGGCGCTGCAACAGGCAGTGCAGCAGTTCAAATTCCAGATGGGTCAGCCGCACGGGCTGGTCGAACCAGATCGCCTCAAAGCGTTCGGGGACCAGGGTCAGACAGCCGTAGCTGAGAATTTCATTGTGCTTGCTGGCCAGAGGACTGTGCTCGCTGCGACGCAGCAGCGCCTTGATGCGGACCGTCAGTTCTTCCAGATCAAAGGGTTTGGTCAGGTAGTCGTCGGCGCCCGAGTTGAAGCCGCTCACCTTGTCCTTGGTGCCACCCAGGGCGGTGATCATCAGGATCGGGATCTTGGCGGTGCGTTCATCGCGCCGCAGGCGTTGGCACAGGGTCAGGCCGTCAACTTTGGGCAGCATCAGGTCCAGCAGAATCAGGTCAGGGTTGACCTGCATCGCCAGGGCCTGTCCCTTGATGCCATCTTCGGCGCGGTGCACGCCAAAACCAGCGTGCTCGAGATGGCCAGCGACCAGCTCGCGCATGTCGCTGTCGTCCTCGATCAGCAGGATGCCGGGCTTCATCGCTCTGCAACGGTGATGTTCATTGTCTTCGCCTGGCCAGGCGATGTGCAGACCTATCTGCCGCTCTGGACGCCGCCTGGGGGCTTCGGCGCCGATCGTCGGACTGGATCAGGGGCGGCGACTGAGGGGCCAAGGCCTGTGGTGGCCAGGGATTTGCGCCGCTGATCCGCTGCATTGCGTGCGCAGAGTGCGGCAGATCCGCAGAACAATCTTTCGATTGTTTTCATGGTTTTCTGTTGCAAAAACAACAGTGCAAACTCCCCGGGCGGGATTCGAACCTGCGACCAATCGGTTAACAGCCGACCGCTCTACCGCTGAGCTACCGAGGAATGGCCCGTTTCCGGGACCAAATGAACTTACCTTTTGCTCTGGCCCCAAGGCAAGACCCCTGGCCGATTCAGTTGGTTTTTCAGCGTCGCCGGCGGCTGAAAGGGTCCGCAACGCCCTGATCGCATCAGGGCGGCGCCGTCGCAGTGATCGAGCTCTTCGAGCCGGTGGGTGATCCACAAGGCCGCCAGCGGCTGATCGCTCCGGTGGGTGAGATCGCGCAACAGCGCCAGGATTTCGGTCTGGTTCGTCGGATCCAGCAGGGCCGTCGGCTCGTCCAGCAACACAAGTCCAGCGCCGCTGGCGAGGGCCCCGGCAATCGCCAGGCGCTGCTTCTGGCCGCCGCTGAGGGTGTGGATCGGGCGGTTGGCAAAGCCGGCCAGGCCGACCTGGTCCAGGGCCCTGTGCACTCGGTCGAGACGTTCAGCAGGGTCGAGTCCGGCAGGCAGCCACAGGTCCAGATCGCTGCCGCAGCTGGGGAGCAGCAGTTGGTGATCCGGGTTCTGAAACACCAGGGCGGCCCGCCCCTGCAGGGCGATGCTGCCGCTGCTGGGTTCAAGCAGGCGGGCCAGCAGGCGCAGCAGCGTGCTTTTGCCGCTGCCGTTGCCACCCACCAGCATCCACAGCCCTGGCGCCTCGATCTGCAGGTCGCAGCGATCGACGGCCCGCTGGCCGTTGGGCCAGCGGTAAGCGAGCTGGCTGACCCGCAACAGGGGTTGGGACCGCTCAGGAGTCAAAGCTGAAGCCGGGGCGTTTGCCGCCACCTCCCAGCGACGATTTTTCGTAGAGCTGGACGCCGACAATCTCGCTGCTCAACAGGGAGATCCGCTTGCCTTCCTCCTTTTCGCAGGTGAGTTCCAGCACCTTGGGGTGGCCGCCTTCCAGCGTCTGGCGGATCTGGTGATACAGCGCTTCGGCATCCGCGAAGTCCTTGCGCTGCACCGCCAAAGGCATGGGATTCAGCTTGATCGCGAGCTCGACGACGTACATCGGTGAAAGGCCTGCGCCGGGTCGTTGCCACTTTGGCGAATGGTCAGCCGTCCTGAGCAGTAGGCACTTGTGCTCATTCAGGGGTCCCAGGGCGGCAGGCTTGCGCGATCGCAGGATTTACCCCGTACGATCTTGTTTGTAACGCTTCATGAAGCCCTCTCATGACGATCGCTGTAGGGCGCGCGCCGCAACGGGGATGGTTTGACATCCTCGATGACTGGCTCAAGCGCGACCGCTTCGTTTTTGTGGGCTGGTCGGGCCTTCTGCTGTTCCCCACCGCCTACCTGGCGCTGGGCGGCTGGCTCACCGGCACCACCTTCGCCACCTCCTGGTACACCCACGGCATTGCCAGCTCGTACCTCGAGGGTTGCAATTTTCTGACCGCAGCGGTGAGCACCCCGGCCGATGCCATGGGTCACTCCCTGCTGCTGCTCTGGGGTCCTGAGGCCCAGGGTGACTTCGTGCGCTGGGTGCCG
>VGQR01000317.1 GCA_016882345.1 Cyanobacteria bacterium K_DeepCast_35m_m2_023 | reverse complement strand
CAGACCAGGGTGATGCCGCCGAGGCAATAAAAGATGTTGACGTGCGGCGGAACGTACTTCGCCGAAATGTCGTCGGCGATGGCCTGGATCTCAAGACGCTCCTCGAACCAGTTGTAGACGGGATTTCCCTGCCCTGAGTTTCCAGCAGGAGTGTTGGCCATGCACCTGGGTGAATCAGTTGCGAGAGTCTACGCAACGCGACGTAACGGCCGTGAGTCTCCCCTGCTTTGAAACACGGCCCCGGCTGTTGGCACGGTTGGCCCCTGCCCTCGTGAGTCTGGTGGTGGCGCTGGGGCTGGCCTGGTTTCCCCTGGCGCCCCAGTCGGCTCTGGCCCTCAGCGATGCCCAACAGCTGGTGGTCGACGCCTGGCGCCTGGTGAACCAGAGCTACGTGGATCCAGCCCAGTTTGAGCAGGTGCACTGGACGCGTCTGCGCCAGAAAGCCCTTGAGCAACCGATTCACAGCTCGGAAGACGCCTATCGGGCGATCGACACGATGCTGGCCCCATTCGGCGACCCCTACACCCGCCTGCTGCGACCTGCCGACTATGGCGATCTGCAGTCGAACACCCAGGGCTCGGTCACGGGGGTGGGCCTGCAACTGGGCCTGCGCAGCCCCGATCAGCAGGTGGTGGTGATCGCCCCCCTCGATGGCTCACCGGCCGCTGAGGCGGGGATCAGCAGCGGCATGACCGTGCTGGCGGTCGATGGCATCCCCAGCGAGAGCCTGGGGTTAGAGGGCACCGCCAGCCGTCTGCGCGGCCCCGGGGGCAGCGATGTGCTGGTGCGGCTGGGGGCGCCCGATGGCAGCCAGCGCGACGTGACGCTCGAGCGACGCCAGGTGGACCTGCGGCCGGTGCGGAGCAAGCGCCTGCGCAGCGGCAGCCACACCCTCGGCTATCTGCGGATCACCCAATTCGCCGAACCGGTGCCCGAGCAGGTGAAGCAGGCCCTGGAGGACCTGAACGCCAAAGGCATCGAAGGGTTGATCCTGGATCTGCGCAACAACTCGGGGGGGCTGGTGAGCGCCGGTCTGTCGGTGGCCGACCAGCTGCTGGCCGCTGAGCCGATCGTGGAAACCATGGGCCGTGATGGCCTGGGGTCGCCGGTGCAGGCCAACCCAGGGCGCCTGTACGACGGGCCGTTGCTGACCCTGGTCAACGGCGGCACAGCCAGTGCGAGCGAAATCCTGGCTGGAGCGCTGCAGGACGACGGTCGCAGCCCGTTGGCCGGCAGCCAGACCTTTGGTAAGGGGCTGATCCAAAGCCTGATCCCCTTGGGCGACGGCAGCGGACTGGCGGTCACGGTGGCCCGCTACGTGACCCCCAGCGGCCACGACATCCAGCACCAGGGCATTCGTCCCGATCTGGCCCTGGACGGCAGCGAACCGCTGAACCCAGGCGGCGACGACGACAGCTGGCTGGCCCAAGCCCAGCGTTTGCTGGTCGAGCAGCTCGAGAGCAGCGGCCCATGAGCAGCCGCACGTACCACGACCCGCTGCACGGAGCGATCCGGCTCGAGCGCAGCGACCCTGCCGAGGCCCTGGCGATCGATCTGATCGACACGGTGCCCTTTCAGAGACTGCGCCGCATTCGGCAGCTGGGGCCGGCTTTTTTGACCTTTCATGGGGCCGAATCGAGCCGCTTCACCCACTCGCTGGGGGTGTTGCATCTGGCCCGCCTGGCTCTGCAGCAACTCGAGAGGCAACGGCCGGCACTGGCCGCCCATCGCAGCCTGCTGTATGCGGCCGCTCTGCTGCATGACGTGGGGCACGGCCCCCTGAGCCACAGCGGCGAAGAGATGTACGGCCTGCATCACGAGGCCTGGTCGGCGCGGCTGATCCGCGAGCATCCCGCCATCCAAGGACTGCTCGAAGCGCAGCACAGCGGACTGGCGGACCAGGTGGCGAGCCTGTTGACCCATGCCAGCTCTGGCAGCTGGCCTGCGGTGGTCAGTGCCCTGGTCAGCAGCCAGCTGGATTGCGACCGGCTCGATTATATATTGCGCGACAGCTACAGCACCGGCGCCAGCTATGGCCAGCTCGACCTGCAGCGGATTCTGGCGGCCCTGACCGTGGCACCCGACGACACGCTGGCCGTGCATCCCAAGGGGCTGATGGCGGTGGAGCATTACCTGGTGGTGCGCAACCTGATGTACCGCAGCGTGTACAACCACCGGCTCAATGTGGTCTGCAACTGGCTGCTGAACCAGGTGGTCGCGACGGCGCGGCAACTGGGGTCTGAAGCCGTCTGGGCCGACCGGGTGATGGCCCGCTGGCTGTGGGATCCCACCAACCTTGACCTGGAGATGTTTCTGGCCAATGACGACCTGCGCACGGGCTACCACCTGCAGCGCTGGGCCGAAACGGCTCCCGACGCGTTGGCCGAACCCTGCCGGCGCCTGCTGCATCGGCAGTTGCTGAAGGCCACCGACGTCAGCAGCCTTGCCCCCGCGGCCCGGCTGGAACTGCTGGCGGCGGCACGGCAGCTGAGCGCCGCGGCCGGCCTGGTGAGCGACCGCTGCTGCGGCCTGCAACTACGCCAGAGCCGCGGCTACCACGCCTACAAAGGGGGGCTGCGGCTCTGGGACGGGCAGCAGCTGCAGGCGCTCGAGCAGCGCTCGGCCCTGGTGCACAGCCTGTGCGTCCCCAGCGAGCTGGCCTGGCTGATTCATCCCGCCGAGGTGAGCCAACCGCTGCGGCACGCCCTGCTTAGCCTGTTGCCATGACGCCTCTTGTGCTGCGCGAAGGGCTCGATCAGCCCAGGCCCCTGGCCCAGTTGCACAGCCTGCTGAGCGATGCCCAGCTGCAAGCCCATTTGCCGCCGCCAGGACCGGTCGAGCTCGACTGTGGGGCCTGGAGCATCGGCGTTCAGGAGCTGGGCGCCATGGCCCAGGCCCTGGGGCAGCAGGGGCTGGAGCTGCAGCGCCTGATCAGCAGCGCAGCGACCACCCGGGTCGCCGCCGCGGCCCTGGGGCTGGCCTGGGAGGCCCCTGGCCGCCCCAGTGAGGCGGCTGAACGCCGCAGCCAGCTGCAGATCCACCAGGGCACCTTGCGTTCGGGCGACGTGCTCAAGGCCGACGCCAGCCTGCTGGTGCTGGGCGATGTCAACCCCGGCGCCCGCGTCAGCGCCGCTGGCCATGTGCTGGTCTGGGGCACCCTGCGGGGGGTTGCCCATGCCGGCAGCGACGGTGATGTCACAACGCGCATTGTCGCCCTGCAGCTGCGCCCGTTGCAACTGCG
>VGQR01000316.1 GCA_016882345.1 Cyanobacteria bacterium K_DeepCast_35m_m2_023 | reverse complement strand
CCAACCTTGGCTTCGAGACCGTCCACACGGCCCTTCTGCACGGCCAGTTCCTTCTCGAACTCGGCCATGAGCTTCTTGAGCTCATCGGTCACTTCCGAAACGCGATCGAGACAGGCGTTCAGCAGGGCAGCCGCTTCAAAACGGGTCATGGCGCGCTGACCCTTGTAGGTGCCACCGGGATAACCGGCCACGCAGCCGTAGCGCTCAATCAGGTTGCTCAGTGCCTGATAAGCCCAGTCGGTGGGCTTGACGTCGGACAGCTGGGAGATGCTGGTGACTTGCTCGCCTGTGGCGTACTTGTTCACTCCGTCCAGGTTGAGCTCACTGGCGGTAGCGGCCACGGGGGCCAGCAGACCCAGTGCCGCAGGCGCTACAACCAGATGCTGCAAGAGTTTCATGGTGACGTCACCCTCAAAGAAATGGCGCACAAAAACACCCGTACAACGTACCCGTTCAGGGGGCGGGATGGCTCAGCGCGAACTTCAGCTCTGCTGAGCCCTTGACGGCAGCTCCATTCACGGTTGCATCTCTCTCAGAGAGCGCCTGTGATGAGCACGCCTCCTGCCGGGATTTCAGAAGCGGACTGGTTGGCAACGCCGGGCAGCGTCAGAACGTTGATCCTGGGCCAGCAGCAGGAGATCGAGCAGCTCCGCAGCCAGCTCACCGCCCTGGCGAGCGAGCTTTCAGAACTGCGGGAGCAGATCAGCCGCAGCTCGCGCAACTCCTCCAAACCACCCTCCAGCGACGGGCCTGGGTTCAAGCCGCCGGAGCGGCGCAAGGGCAGTGGCCGCAAACGCGGTGGCCAGCCGGGCCATCCCGGCGCTGGGCCTGAGCTGCTGCCGATCGAGCGGGTGGATGAGGTGGTGGAGCACCACCCGGATGCCTGCCGCCGCTGCGGCACCTTGTTGCACGGCGAGGATCCGGATCCCCTGCGCCATCAGGTGATTGAGATCCCGCCGATCACGCCAGTGGTGATCGAGCACCGGCTGCACCGACTGGTGTGCCCCTGCTGTTCCACCAGCACCTGCGCAACGCTGCCGGCTGATGTGGAGACCAGTCACTACGGCCCCCGTCTCAGTTCCCTGGTGGGTCTGCTGGGCAGTGCCTTCCCGCTGAGTTTCAGCAAGACCCAGGTGCTGCTCGATCAGCTGCTGGGGGTGGAGATCAGCCGTGCAGCGATCGCAAAAGTCCGCGAGCGTCTGAGCGCAGTGTTGGCCGAACCGATGGCTCAGGCGCTGGAGGCTGCCCGTCAGCAGCCGGTGGCCTACGTGGATGAAACCGGCGCCCCCACCGGTAACGCCGACGGCAACAATCCCAGTGGCAAACGGGGCTGGCAGTGGGTCATGGTCACCGCCGCGGTGACGGTGTTCATCCAGGGACTGAGCCGATCCACAGCCGCCGCCATCGAGCTGCTCGGGAGCAGCTTTGGCGGGATCGTAGTGAGCGATCGCTTCTCGGCCTACAACCACCTGCCCACCCAGCAGCGGCAGCTCTGCTGGGCACACCTGATCCGTGACCTCACCGCCATCGCCGAACGCCCGGGCGCCAGCACCGAGTTCGGAGACAAGCTGCTGGAGCTGCAGCAACAGCTCTTTGAGCAGTGGCACCGCTACAAACGCGGAACGATCGACTGGCTTGCCTTGCAACAGAGCTGCCGGCCGATCCGACAGGAATTCGAGGCCACGCTGAAACGAATGGTGGAGCTGGGCTACCAGCGGGGCGAGCGAACGCCGTGGGCCAAAACGGTGCGCACCGCTCAGCAGATCCTGCAGCTGGCCGATGGCCTTTGGACCTTCCTGGAGACCCGTGGAATCGAGCCCACCAACAACGCCGCAGAGCGTGCCCTGCGCCAGTCGGTGATTCAACGCAAGATCAGTCATGGCGTCCAATCACGCCAGGGGGCAATCTGCCGCAGTCGCCTGCTCACCGTCACGACCAGCCTGCGCCAACAAGGCCGTGATGTCTGGGAGTTCCTGGAGCAGGGCTGGATGGCCCATCACCGTGGCGGGGTGATGCCATCACTGCTGAGCGATCCCTGAGGGCAGCAGCACAGAGAACTGCTTATTAATCGCTTGGCGATAAGCGTTCAGACATGCAGTGCCGCAGCGGGGTGTCTCGCCCTCTGAACGCTTACAAGTTGTTAACGGCGCCATTCATCTTCAAGGCGATGTGGTCACCTTGGCCAACGGCCTGACCATCACCAGCAGCAATGACCCCATCACCATCGGAGCCAGCAACAGTCTTAGCCTGGCGGGCGAAATCAAAACCAATCGTGGCGTCATCACAATCGACAACGGCAACAATGCCGCCACAGCCATCACTCTCACCCATTTGGTGGCTCTCAACAGCACCAACGAAGGTCCTTACGGAGTTAATCCACTCCTCCAGGGAGCAGATATCAGCATCAAGGCCACGATCGGTGGAGGCATCAGCAACAATCTGTGGATCCAGGCTGGCAACAGTGGCGATGTCAGTCTCAGCGGCACGACCGCCTCAATTGCAAGTCTCTTCATCGCCGGTAATGACATTAACTTGGCTTCGGTCGATGGCATTGGCGGCCTCTTTGTCCAAGCACTGGATGCTGCCAGCCCCAGCACAGACAGCGGCTCGCTAACCCTGACGGGCAACACCTACCGAATCACAGGGCACGGCAGCATTGAACTGGACAGTGGAAGTATCACCAATCCCATCACCCTTGCAGGCCCCAACTCGGCGGCGACCCTGTTCCAAACCACTGGCTGCTTTACGCTCACATGCACGGACCCTCCTACGGACCCTCCTACGATTACCCCCAAAGGTCTTGTCGAACTGAGTGGCCAACTCAATCTGAACGGACGAAGCCTCGTCATCGACACCACCAACAACGGTGCCTCGCCCCAGGGCGGGCTACACATCAGACTCAATAATTCGATTGATGGGCCAGTTTCGCTTAGCCTGAACGGAGGTACGAAGGGATTTGTCGGTCTCAATGATATTGGTGGTATTACAGGCAGCCAAAGCGCTCCGTTGACAGACATCACCCTGGTGAATGCCAAAGAAGCTGTTCTTGTCCGGGATTTATGGGCCGGATCACTGCATTTGCTCAAGGCCACCTATGATTCTACAGGGCACCTCGAATAATCGGAATTTGCCGGCAATCAGAGGACATTAAAAATACCGCTCGAAAAGCGGTGAATGATGCACAGATGCACCCTATTTCATTTGATTGGCAGGATAATTGCAGACTATGGTGTCAGTGTGATGCAACTGCAGCCAGACTGGTAGTGCG
>VGQR01000315.1 GCA_016882345.1 Cyanobacteria bacterium K_DeepCast_35m_m2_023 | reverse complement strand
GCCAGCTGAGCAAGCTGCTGAGCCAACGGCTGAGCAACTCAAATCCACTGCAGCAGAAGGACTGAGCAAGTTGAGCCACCACCCGCGTTCAGTGGTTGCTGGCGTGGCACCTGCACCCGCAACCATTCCCGGCTTCATTGATCCATCACCTGCACCCGTGGGCTCTGGCGCTGACGTGATGGACGACGGCGATGACCCGCACTGGAAGCCCAGAGCCGCCTAGCTGCTGCTGATGGGCAGTTGCACGGGTCAGGATCTAGAGGCCTCTTCCTGGGCCTTCTAGGTGCCTCTGGTGAAGTCCTTAGGTGTTTGCGTGGGGTACAATTTCTCTGTAGGGTGATGGAATGGCACCGAAGCAGACGACAGAACGCCGCCGCCCGCCTGGCTCGCTGCGCCTGGTACGCAAGACGGCGAAAGGTAAAACCTACCGGCGCTGGCAGTGGAGAACACACCGCCGCACAGATACCGGCTGGCGAACAGATGATGTCGAGCTGGGAGAAAAACTATGGGGAATTAGAACCCGGACGCTGATAGCACTAGGTGACCTGAGAGCGCCGCTGCTGGTGGAGCGTTACATCAGGTGGCAGACCAATCATTGGAATAGGCTCCCCGCTTGGACTGGAAAGCCAGACGGAACCCATCAGCGCGCGGCCTGGTGGCTGGAGCTGCCGCGCAAGCCAGACGGAGCCGTGAAGCTGCGGTTCCGCAGCATTGACGGATCAACCGACTTCCGGCGGCTGGGGAAGGTGAAGAGTGACCTGGAGATCGAAGCAGCAAACCTCTACAGCGCACTAATCGACGACCCGCTGATCGAGCTGGCCCGGCTGCTGTGGCAGGAACAGGAAGCCCAACAGCAAGCCGACAAGCGGCAGGAAGACCTAATCGACCTCAAGCGGCAACGACGTATAGGTGAGATCACCCAGCGCGACTATGAAGCCGACGAAAGGATGATTCTGCTCAGCCTTGACGACTGGGAAAACATAATCAGCTGCAGCGTCAGACGTTATGACGACCTACTGAAGGAAGTGATCGCGTCAATCTCACGCCCAACCCGCGAACACCAGCAAACCCGCATCCTGGCCCTGGTGGATCGCCACCTGAGCGACCCGAAGCAGCGGCAGCGATGGCACGCCGACCAATGGGACGATCACACCCTGACCTGGTGGCCAGCCGCCTGATGCTCTGTTCGCAATGCAGTGACGCCGATCTCAAGGTGCCGGTTGGCAGCCGAGATCCCAGGCCTGCCGGTAGTGGGTCAATCCCATCACCGGCTTTTTGCTGCTCAAATCGGGGTGGCCTTTGCCCAAAACCGGCGCAGTCGCAGTCCAAGACGGCATGGGATAGCGCAGGTGTGCCAGTTGGGACCGTCTCGGATGGTGTTGCACCGTCCTGGATGGTGTGGCACCGTCCGGGAACCTCAAACCGAGCGCAATGGACGCCCTGCCCGTAGTGGCTGAGCTGGCTGAGCTGGATGCCATCAGACTCAGCGACTGGATCGAGGCAAGTGGGCTCAGCCGCTCCACTGCCTACGAACTGCTGAAGCTCCTACAGATCGAACCAGAAGCGCGGCGTGTTCCCACCAGCCGCAAGCCTGTCAGTCACCTGAGCGCTGAACAGATCCAACAGCTGCAGCCGTGGGTGATGGAGCTGCAACGCGGCGCAACACTGCCCCAGATCCGGGAACGTCTCGGACAGTTGCAAACCATCCCGGACAACAATCCTGGACCGTCTGCCATCGTCCCGGTCGATCCGATGGCGGCGTTGGCTGCCGCACTGCAACCACCCGCTGATCCATTGCGTCGCGCCAAGGCATTGGCAGATGCGGCTGAGCTTGGTGTGGCGCTGAGCACCGCCGAGATGGCGGACGTATTGGGTATGGCGGTCGCCACCGTGCGCGGACTGCCCGATGGCCACAGCCCACGACCCGGCTTCACCCTGCACCGCCAGAAGGCTGGTAACGCTGTTTGGTGGATGGTTGAGCGTCCCGGATCATCTGGCACCGTCCGGGCCATTACGGGCGCAGCTGGTGGCCGCTCTGTTGGCTTCATTGCGGAGCCGGTGGCAAATCGGCAAACGATCAACGTGAGCGCGGTGAGCTTGCCGGTGATTTGACAGCAAAAAGCCCTGGCGATAACCGGGGCCTGTTTTATGGACCCACACCCCCCAATGATCACGATGCACAAACGCCCCGGACAAGACGGCCTCACCGTGTATCAACTGCTGGTGTCGATCGTCGTGATCGTGATCCTTGGGGCGTTGTGGGGTGCGTTCAACAAACACCAGCAGATCAAGCAACAGCAGCAGTCCTGCTTGCCTGAGGTGCGCCATGGATGACGCCACCCGCCACCCGCACCGGCTGGAACTGCTGGAGACTGGAGTCTGCTGAGTAGGCGGACTCAGGCGACGCCGCCACCCAAACTCAACCGCTGGCGCCTGCGGAGATCGGCATCGAAGGCGGAAAGGCCGGACCGGGAAGGGGGAATAAAACGGTGACCGATGGTTACGGTTTTAAGCCTGCTAGCCAGATTGGCCCCAACAGCCAGGAACGCATTCTCCGCCGCCTAGCCCGCGATGCGCCCGACATCTTGGAGCGTGTAAAGGCTGATCAAAGAAAACGCCCTCGTTAACCGGTCAACGAGGAGAGCTCCCTGACGGCGTCACAGCCTTCGAGCCGCTGCTGAGCGGTTTGGGGTGCCAACAATGACACTTCACGACAAGGCCCCAACTGTACGGAACCGTACAGTCGGGGCTGAGGATCAAAAACCTGTAGGCAGCAAAGGGAAAGACGGCAGGATATGCAAACCACCAGCTACTTCAGTCGAGATAGCAAACAGGCCCCCTTATACTGGTGCGTACGGGATGCCATCGATGGCACAAAAGAAACGCAGCAGCCTTGCATTGATGGGGCAGGCTCTTATTCAAGACCTGCAACAGCAAGGACGCTATGAACGCGCCTTAAGGCGATTCCAGCTTGATGATGACACCACTTATCCGCCAGAGGGGTCACCACTAGATAGCGCACAGAGTCGCCGTCGCCTGCCGGTGGAGGTGCACTGATGACTGATCTCGATACTCAGATTGCAAAGGCGCACGCCGCTGCAGAAGCTGCAGAAGCTGAAGCCCGCGCTATCGAAGCCAGACTCATCAAGTCAGGCATCACACCACCGCTCAGGCGTTACGGCGCCAAGGTTGACCTCTCCAAGAACTTGACCTCTCAAGGGCTTCTGCAGGTCAAGGACCCAGCCCTAGCGGCGTTTCTGGGCTATGGCAGCGACATTGCCC
>VGQR01000314.1 GCA_016882345.1 Cyanobacteria bacterium K_DeepCast_35m_m2_023 | reverse complement strand
CGTCTGTCGCCTCCACAGCGGGGCGGCAGCAGGACCCAGGCGTTGTTGCCACAGACGCGGCAAGGGTCGGCCGGGCGCAGCAGCAAAGCTCTGCATCAGCTGGGCCTGGGCCAGAATCCGCCCCAGTCCTACCGCCTGGGGGCGCGGCCAGATCAACAACGCCGCAGCGGGCCCCAGCACCAGAACAGCCAAGGCGGCCGCCGTGTTGGGCAGCGCAAGTCGGTGCAGCCAGCTCATGGACAGACCCCGTAGGTGGTCGTGCGACGGCGCACCGGTCGTCCGATGCGGGCCGCAGCAGCTTCCAGTGCCTCGGGATCCTGGTTGGTACCGCCGCTGGCACCGGCCATGGACGTGATGTGCTCTTCCATCAGGGTGCCACCGAGATCGTTGGCGCCCCAACGCAAGGCTTCGCTGGCACCCTCGAGGCCGAGCTTGACCCAGCTGGGCTGGTGGTTGCGGATCCAGGGCCCGAGCAGCAGCCGGGCCGCCGCCGTGAGCAGCAGCATCGCCTCACGCTGGGGCTGGTCGCGTCCGACCCGCTGCCGCAGGGCCGCTGGGGCGTTCTGTCCCACGAAGGGCAGCAGCACAAACTCGCTGAATCCAGGCTGGCCCTCGGCCCAGGCGTGGCGTTGAACCTGCTGCAACGTCAACAGGTGCCGCGCCAGATCCAGCGGGGTCTCGAGGTGGCCAGCCATCAAGGTGCTGGTGGCGGGCAGGCCCTGGGCATGCACCTGCAGCATCACCGCGACCCACTGGCGCGCCGACAGCTTTTCGGGGCACAGCACGCGCCGCAGCGGTTCGCTCAGCACTTCGGCTGCCGTGCCGGGGACCGACCCCAGGCCGGCCTGGCGCAGGCGCAGCAGCACCTCGTCGAGCGGAATGGCGTCCTGCTCGGCGATGAACAGCAACTCCTGCGGAGAAAAGGCATGCAGGTGAATGCCCGGCGCGGCCTCCAGCAGGAGGCGCAGCAGGGTTTCGGCGTAAGCCAAAGCACTGCCATCAATCTGCGCTGCCGGGTTGAGCCCACCTTGGATGCACAGCTCGCTGGCGCCCCGCTGCTGGGCCTGCTGGGCCTTGTGCTGCAACGCGTCGCGGGTCAGCCAAAAGGCCCCCTCGCTGTCTGGATCCCGCCGAAACGCGCAGAAACTGCAGTGTTTGACGCAGTGGTTGCTGACATTGATGTTGCGGTTGACCACGTAGGTCACCGTGTCGCCCACCAACTGTTGGCGCCGTTGATCGGCCGCCGCACGCAGGGCTTCAAGGCCGTCGGAATCGGCAGAGCCCGACGTGATGGCTGCTGTCTGCTGAGCGATCGCCACCAGCAGCGGCACAGCCTGATGATGGCCCCACAGGTCGTGATGCGCCCGGGGGTGGGCGGTGCTGGATGGCTCTGGGTTCGACCGATCCTGAGCCAGATCGGACAACAGCTGATCCAGCGATGGCAGCGCCGACGGCGCCGCAGCCATCGGTGCCAGCTCTGCGGCAAACGTACCAGCCAGGTCCCAGGCCCAGGGGGAGAGCAGCGGCGAACCACTCACGGGCGAGATTTGCGCTCCTGTTGGCTGCGACGGCGTCGATCTCGCCACTCGACGCTGGAGAGATAAACTACACCGACGCTCACGAACACCAACAGGGTGGCTGCTGTGATCGAGAGCAGCTGGGAAGGCTCCACAAGGGGGTCAGACGTCAGAAATTGATGCTGCCATCACCATTGCGGCCCCACACCACCATGGCGATCGAAAAGCTGAAGATGGCTGCCAATGAAGCCCAACCCACAGTGATCAACATGCCGAGAAACCCGTTGGCTTGTGCAGACTGTACCTAGGCTCGTGCCGCGGTGACGGGACCAGCAACCAGTTGATGAAGAGCGTGATCGAAGCGACAGGTCAGGTCCCGGTGCGCGAACGGAGCAGCCAGCAGCTGCTGCAGCGCCGGCCCTACCCCCATTTCAACGTGATCGTGCTCGACGATGACGTCAATACGTTTGTGCACGTGGTCGATTCGCTGGTGCGCTACGTGCCGGCGATGACCCCTGATCGGGCCTGGGAACTGGCCCATCAGATCGATGGGCAGGGGGCTGCTGTGGTCTGGAGTGGTCCCCAGGAACAAGCGGAGTTGATTCACCAGCAACTGGGAGGCCAGGGTCTGACCATGGCCCCGCTCGAACCCGTCTGAGGCGCTGCCATGGGCCGACTGGTGATCACCCACAGCACCTATGTCGAGGGTCTGATTCCGGTGTTGCGGCGGCTGGCCCGCGAACCGCGCATCGACACGATCACCCCAGCGGTGATCAGCCGCGTTCGGGGCCGCAGCCCAACGTTGCAGCTGCGGATCTCGACCCCGATCAGCGGCGGTCACAAGCTGGTGGCCCGGCGGGGCACCAGCGTGCAAGAGGTGTTCATCGTCACCGACCTGGACGCCAGCCAGTTGGAGCCGCTGCTTCAGCAGGCCCTGCAGACCGGCCGCTGATCGGCAAACGGTCTGTTTGTAACTCGTGGGTTCAGAACACGTTGACGTCGCTGCCACTCACCGACACGATCAGATCGGCAAAATCTGCTCCGATACCACTGCCCACAGGCTGCTCTTCGAGACCGAAGATCACCCCGCGTCCTGGTGCGGCAAACGTCTGGGCCATCACCGCGCGGCCAGGGTTGGCCGCAGCAAAGGAACTGGCCAGATCGGCAGGATTGTTGTGACGCAGCAGCAGCAGGCCGTAGTTCTGGCCAGCCTTGAGCGGCAGGTCACTGATCAACGCTTCGGCACCGGTGGCCGGCAGGCGCTCGGGAGGCACGACCAGACCCAACGCCGTCGCTGAGGCCAGAGCAGACTGCAGGTAGCCGGGTTGCCAGGGCTGCAGGCGCTGACCAGACCCCGTCAGGATTGCCCCCGTCAGCGGATCAGCTTCATACAAGGCCAACCCATGGGCATCAGCACTGTTGCGTTGAATCGTCAGCGCCAGCGCCCCCGAACCCGGCAAGGCTGACGCCACCCCCGTGCCGCCAAAGCTGTAACGGGCAGAAGCTCCGCCCGCGAAGCTGACTGCAGCGGCGTTGCCCGACACGGTGATCGACTGAACCGGCATCTCGCGACCCTGGGAATCGGTGGCAATCGGACGCCACGAGCCCCCCAGCAGCCCATCGGGCGCGGCCACGCTGCTGCCTTGGGCCTGGCCCTGGGAGGCCTTCCAACTGAGGGCGCCATCGGGGGTAAAGATGCGCTCGGTGCTCAGGGCTGCGGCACTGGCCGGCCGTGCATTCGTGAGCACCGCGGCAAATCGCGACACAGCGGGCAGGG
>VGQR01000313.1 GCA_016882345.1 Cyanobacteria bacterium K_DeepCast_35m_m2_023 | reverse complement strand
GCAACGCCAACAAAAAGCCCCCTCAAGGGGGGGCTTGATGGGGCTGAGCGAAATGGACGGGATCTCGATTTGGATCCCTGCCGCACTCATTTCGATTCCGTAAATTCGGCGTCGATCACATCATCTGCACTACTGCTGCTGGCGCCAGCCGAAGCACCATCGCCGTTGCCACCGGGAGCACCACCAGCGGCGCCTGCCTGCTGGTACACAGCGGCACCGGCGGCATACAGGGCCTGCTGCAGGGTCTCGATCTCGGATTTCATCGTCTCGAAATCCTCCTTCTCGATCGCTTCCTTGAGCTTGGCCGAGGAGGCCTCGACCTTGGCCTTGTCTTCGGCGCCGACCTTGTCGCCCAGCTCACCCAGCTGCTTGTCAGCTTGGTACACCAGGGTTTCGGCCTGGTTCTTCAGGTCGATGCGCTCGCGCTTCTCTTTGTCGGCGGCAGCGTTGGTCTCGGCGTCCTTGACCATCTTCTCCACCTCGTTGTCACTGAGGGTGGAGGCACCGGTGATCGAGATGCTCTGCTCCTTGCCGCTGCCCTTGTCCTTGGCGGTGACGCTGAGGATGCCGTTGGCGTCAATGTCGAACGTCACTTCGATCTGGGGCACGCCACGGGGGGCCGGCGGGATGCCATCGAGGCGGAAGGTGCCCAGCGACTTGTTGTCGCTGGCCATCTCGCGCTCGCCCTGCAGCACGTGGATCTCCACATTGGTCTGACCATCCACCGCCGTGGAATAGGTCTCCGACTTCTTGGTGGGAATCGTGGTGTTGCGGGTGATCATCTTGGTCATCACACCGCCGAGGGTCTCGACGCCCAGCGACAGCGGGGTGACATCGAGCAGCAGGATGTCCTTGACCTCACCGGCCAGCACACCGCCCTGAATGGCGGCGCCGACAGCAACGACTTCGTCCGGATTGACAGTCTGGTTGGGGTCCTTACCGGTGACGCGCTTGACCAGCTCGAGCACCGCCGGAATGCGGGTCGAGCCGCCCACCATCACCACCTCGTCGAGCTCGGAGGAGCTGAGCTTGGCGTCCTCGAGCGCCTGCTCGACCGGCACGCGGCAGCGGTCGATCAGCTTGCTGGCCAGCTCTTCGAACTTGGCCCGGGTCAGGGTCAGGTCGAGGTGCTTGGGGCCTTCAGGTGTGGCCGTAATGAACGGCAGATTGATTTCACTCTGGGTGGCGCTCGAGAGCTCGATCTTGGCCTTCTCGGCCGCCTCGGTCAGACGCTGCAGGGCCTGCTTGTCGGCGCGCAGGTCGATGCCTTCGTTGGACTTGAAGCTGTCAGCCAGGAAATCGACGATCACTTTGTCGAAGTCGTCGCCGCCCAGGTGGGTGTCGCCACTGGTGGAGAGCACCTCGAACACCCCGTCGCCCACCTCGAGCACCGACACGTCGAAGGTGCCGCCGCCCAGGTCGAACACCAGGATCCGCTCGTTGCTCTTCTTGTCGAGGCCGTAGGCCAGGGCGGCCGCGGTGGGCTCGTTGATGATGCGCAGCACCTCGAGGCCGGCGATCTTGCCGGCGTCCTTGGTGGCCTGGCGCTGGGAGTCGTTGAAGTAGGCGGGGACTGTAATCACCGCCTGGGTGACGGTCTCGCCGAGGTATTTGCCGGCGTCTTCGGCCAGCTTGCGCAGCACCTGGGCGCTCACCTCCTCGGGGGCGAACTGCTTGTTGAGCACCGGGCACTTGACCTTGACGTTGGAGCCAGCCTTTTCAACGCCGTAGCTGACTTCCTTCGATTCCTCGTTGACCTCGTCAACGCGGCGACCGATGAAACGCTTCACCGAATAAAATGTGTTTTCGGGGTTCATGACCGCCTGGCGCTTGGCGATCTGACCAACGAGCTGGTCCTGGTTCTTGGTGTAAGCCACCACCGAAGGGGTGGTTCGGAACCCTTCGGCGTTGGCGATGACGGTGGGCTTGCCACCTTCCATCACAGCCACACAACTGTTGGTGGTGCCGAGATCAATACCGACGACCTTGCCCATGGGTTCCCACCTCCGCGGGTGATGAATTCAGACTGGAGGCATCCTCATCAGCAAGGTCCGTTACCGGCGAGGGGTGGTTCCCGAACAGAACCGAACCGGCGCCTACGGTTCTGGGCCGGCTCCCCTCGCCAGCACTCGCGCACCACCCGCCGATGGCCACCCCGATCAACGCCCAGACCGCCCTGCTGGGGGTGCTGGGCGACCCCGTCCGCCATTCGCTCTCGCCGGCGATGCACAACGCGGCACTGGCTGCCATGGGGCTCGACTGGGTCTACCTGGCACTGCCGGCCGCAGCAGCCCAGCTGGCGGTCGTGGTGCAGGGCCTCGAGGCGCTTGGCTGTCGCGGCCTGAACGTCACCATTCCGCACAAACAGGCTGTCGCCGCCCTCTGTCGCGACCTGAGCCCCCTGGCCCAACGGGTGGGGGCCGTCAACACCCTGGTGCCCCTGGACGGCGGCGGCTGGTTGGGCACGAACACCGATGTCGAAGGCTTCCTGGCGCCCCTGCAGGGCAGCGACTGGCAGGGGCGCCAGGCCGTGGTGCTCGGTTGCGGCGGCAGCGCCCGGGCCGTGGTGGCGGGCCTGGTGGAGCTGCAGCTGGACGCCATCACCATCGTGGGCCGTCGCCCCGAAGCCCTCGAGGCCTTGGCCATGGGCTGCCGCCCCTGGGCGCCGCAGCTGCACACCCAGCTGTGGTCCAGCGACAGCCTGCAGGGGCTGCTGGCGTCGGCCGATCTGGTGGTCAACACCACCCCGTCCGGCATGGCCTCGAGCCGAGATCCCGAGGCCGCCGGCACCTGTCCGCTCAGCAGTCAAGAGATCGAGGCCCTGCCGCCCGGCAGCACCGTCTATGACCTGATCTATGTGCCACGGCCAACCCGGTTGCTGCGGCAGGCCGCAGCGCAGGGATGCACCAGCATCGACGGGCTGACGATGCTGGTGCACCAGGGGGCAGCGGCCCTGCGCCTGTGGAGCGGCCGCGCCGACGTGCCCATCGCCGCGATGACCACGGCAGCCCTGGCAGCACTGCAAGACTGAGCCCCAACGCCGCATCGGCCATGCCCACCCCCCCCCTGTGGCAGCGCCTGCTGGCCGCTGCCGCCTACCTGCTGCCCTGGAGCGATGCGTTGCCCTTTGGGCGATCGCTGTTTGGCCTCTGGCCGCAGCTGCAGTGGCTGGGGGCCCCGGCCCTGCCGATCACCCTGCTGCAACAGGCCGTGCCCTTTGGCGGTTTTGTGCTGTTTCTGGTGTTGTACCTGGCTGTGGTGCGCAACACCCAGGTGCCCTACCTGATCCGTTTCAAC
>VGQR01000312.1 GCA_016882345.1 Cyanobacteria bacterium K_DeepCast_35m_m2_023 | reverse complement strand
CAAGTGCAGGGAGAACATGAGCTTGGCGGTCGAGGCGGGGGGGGCTTCCACCAAAGTCGCCGGCCAGCTCCCCGAAGCCCGTCGGCTCGCTTCGGCGCAGGCTCGCCCATCGCACCAGGCGGCCAGAATCAGACCGGTGCTGGCGTCCATCAACACCACCGAGATGTTGCGCTGTGAGGTGAGAGCTTGCAGCTGTGGGCACTGGCGCGCCTCGCGGCATCGGCTCCATCCGTCCAAGGCGGCGTGGATCGGCGGCGACAGCGATAACCAGCCTTTGTTTTCGACAGTAAGTTTTCCGGCCACGGCGGACACCGAGACCGCTCTGGCGGTCACGGACGCAAGTTGCCGGTAGGAAGACTGTTGCGGCAATGACGCAAGGCTGTCGAGCTCGGGTGCCGCCTGCGAACACATCAGGGCCGAGCCCGCCAGCAACAGCGTCTTTGGACCATCACGCCCCAGCAGACAGGGCAACCGCCGCGTCCAATTGACATCCTCGGTCAGCGCCTGCTCCACCTGCTGCTCCGATAAGCCCGGGTCTTGCGGTGCGAGCGCCATCATCGAGATCGCCACATCGAAGGCTTGGATAAAGCTTGCGCAGCCCGGCCAGTTGGGCAAGGCCTGCGCGGCCAGGCCGATGCGCTCGTCCACCTGCTCGACGGGCACCAGTCCTGATGCCACCAGACGCGCCCGCAAGACAGACAGAGCCCGACCGTCGCAGGGGGGTAGGCTTACAGTTGCCTGCGGGGTCGAGTTTGGCACGCCCTGGCGTATGGCCGCGTCAACCGCCAGTACCTGAGCGATGCGCTGGGCGGGCCGATAGACCGAGTGCCCGGGTTGCACGACCTGAGTGGACTGCCAGTACATTGCCAAACTGATGAGCAGGCACAGCACCAGGACCATCGTTATCGCCCGTTGGGCGAGTACGCGGCTGTAGGCCTTCATCTGCCGTCTCCCCGTTGTTCAATGCGCCCCAAGGCGATGATCAACCCCACGGCCAATGCAGGCGCCAAAAACGAGGACAGTCCGATGCTCACCAGAGGCGTTCCCAAGCCGGTAAGGGGGATCACCCGCCAGTTGCCGAGAAAGGTGACCAGCGTTTGTACCAGCGTGCCAAGGAGGAGATAGAAGGCGGTCAGGGTGACTGTCCGCGTTCCCAGGTCGGTCTGGGTCAAGCTACGCCTGACCAGCCATGCAGCGAGCAGTATCAAGGCGGTCACAAACATCAAAAAATACATCAGGGTGCCATATCGACCCAGGGCGCCGGCCAAAACGACCGGCATGTAATCGCTCAAACTTTGCAAGGGAATGCACGCACCAACCCCGTTACACCAAGCGATCTTTCCGAAACCAGCGGTCATGGCGGCAGTGGCTTGCTCGAAGGCCGCCAGACGCGCAAAGTCGCTGATAGAGGCGGTCAGGGGGTCGACCATCAGCGAGAGACGAGCTTGTACTTTACTGGTCTGGCTGGCCAACCAGGCAGCTAATGCCATCAAGGCACTGACCGCCAGGGTGATTCGAGCGCCGAAAACGAAAAAAAGCGCACTGATCGCCATGCAGGCCGTGACCAGGCTGGCACCAAAATCATTGAAAACCAAGGCGGCCAAAGCCAGCCCACTCATGGTGAACACAGCCATCTGCAAAATCGGCCGACCTAACTGCTGACCGATCAGATCCAGGGGCTGGGCAAGGCCGGTTGCAGGGGGACGCCTGCCCAATTGGCCCAGCAGATGCCACGGCCTGAGGGCACCGGGGGCGAGCTTTGCAGTCAGGTGAACGCTACGCCCCTGCATAGCCGTCAAGAGACCTGCGGCCAGCGCCATGCTCACTTTCAGCAGCTCAGAACCCCCTGCCGGCCCAAGCAGCCCGTAAGCGGCCAGCATGGCCGCAATCAGGGCCATCATGAGCAGCCCAACTCTTTGACTGCACAGTCTGGCGAGCGTGCCAAGCCAAGGCGCAAGACCTTGCAGCACGAGCAACAGCCCCATCACCCCCAGCAGGATGTAAGACTGACGCTCCATCTGGTTGCCCAGAGGATTGAATGCAAACACGGCCGATCCCTCCCCAAACCGAACCGACGCATCGGCCACGATGAGCAGACTCAGGCAGGCGATTGTGCTCATGGCTGCCATTAACAACCATCCCCGCCAGCGCCAGCCCACCCAGGCCAGCATGAGCAAGATCGCGCAACATCCGGTGATGACCCAGGGGGCCCACTTCAGGTTCTGTTCAAGGGTCTGGCCGCGCACGAGTAAAACCGAGGACTGATCCATCGCACGCGCCGGATGCCAGTTGATGGACTTGAATCGATTGCCCACCGGCTCGTAAGTCTGACCGTGCATATCCAGAAGAAGGGAAAAAACTTCGGCGTATCTGCTTGCATCGATCTCATGGGCCTTTAGCTCGGCCAGCCGGCTCCAGCGGTCCCGCCATCGGTCTGTCTTGGCTTTGAAATGAAACAGGATTTGCCCCAAGGCGGGATTGGGGTGGGTCACAAAGCGCTGCTGCAGGTGTTGCGTTAAATCAGAGGCCGCTTCGATCCGGCCGGCCACGGCTTCACGAACGCGGTGCCAGACTGGGTCGATGTCAGGCTGCCTGGCCCGGGTCAGCGAACCCAACAGGTAGCCGCTTCGGCAGTCCACCTCGGATGCCGCCTGCCCCGTCCAGTCGACGCAAAAATCCGCGGCCCTGTACGGCCGTACCGCCTGGCTCTGTGGGGGCTGGGGCGAGGCCTGCCACAGTGCAAGCTCCCGCGATTGGTCGGGTGAGGGCAGCCAGCCGAGCGCGGCTGCACCGAGGATCAGGGCCATCAGGCCACTGGCCAAGGCGGCCGCGCCGAGCGAACGCCTCACAACGCCACCCGAAATAGAGCGGCCCGGGGGTCTTTTTGAATAGTTGAGTTAATCAAACAAGTTCTCAGGATGGAGACAAACTGCGGTAGCATAACGTTATGTCATCATTCGTTACCGGCGTTCGATTTTGTTTCTTGATCGTTTCTTCGTTTGCGCTGACGGGATGTGATCAGCTCAGGCAGCAAATAGCCTCACTGGTTCAGTCCAAGACACCGCAAGAGTCCCTCGTCGCCGCGCAGCAGGCGTTTTCTGAGGGCAAGCTCAGTCAAGCACTGGAGCGGGCAGAACCCCTGGCAAAGAAGCCCGGCGAATTGCAGCCGGCCTTCGCTCTACTCGCAGCTCAAGCATACGCGAGAATGGGTAAGAACGACGAGGCGCTGGGCATGCTCGGCAAGGCGCTGGAAGGCAAGGCGGTAGAGTCCACCACCCTGATCGTGCACCCCGACTTTGAATCCC
>VGQR01000311.1 GCA_016882345.1 Cyanobacteria bacterium K_DeepCast_35m_m2_023 | reverse complement strand
TTGATCCCCGGCGGCCCGACGACTGGGACGAGGCCACCCGCGCCCGCCTGATCGACCTGGGGGCCGACCCCAGCAGCAGCGACACGGGCGGGGGCGCCACCGGGCTGCTGCCCACCAAGGTGATGCCGGCACCGTTCGTGCAGGTGCCCCTGGGCATCACCGAAGACCGCCTGATCGGGTCGGTCGACGTGACCGCGTCCCTGGCCAGCGGCCAAGCCGTGTTCCAGCCGGGCCTGTTGGCCGAGGCGCACCGCGGTGTGCTGTATGTCGACGAGCTCAATCTGCTCGACGACAACATCACCAACCTGCTGCTGGCGGCCGTGGGCAGCGGCGAGAACCGCATCGAGCGCGAAGGCCTCAGCCTGAGCCACCCCTGCCGCTGCCTGCTGATCGCCACCTACAACCCCGAAGAAGGGAACGTGCGCGATCACCTGCTGGATCGTTTTGCCATCTGCCTGAGCGCCAACCAGGTGCTGGAGCTGGAGCAGCGGGTCGAGATCACCCGCAGCGCAATCGGCCATGCCGAATCGAGCCGCGACTTCGGCGCCCGCTTTCAAGAAGAAACCGACGCCCTGGCCACCCAGCTGCTGCTGGCGCGCCAATGGCTACCGGATGTGCAGATCTCCAGAGAGCAGATCACCTACCTGGTCAACGAGGCCCTGCGCGGCGGCGTCGAGGGGCACCGCAGCGAGCTGTATGCGGTGCGGGTGGCCCGCGCCCATGCGGCCCTGAGCGGCCGCGACAAGGTCGAAGCCGACGATCTGCAGGTGGCAGTCCGCCTGGTGATCGCACCGCGGGCCCTGCAGCTGCCGCCGCCCGATCCCAACCAGCCGATGGAGCCGCCGCCGCCGCCCCAGGGCGAACAGCCGCCCGAGGATTCCGAACCCCCTGAGAACGAACAGGAGCGCGACGAACCGGAGGACGACAGCGACGAGCCCGAGCAGGACGAACCCGAGACCCCCGAAGACCAGGCCCCACCCCAGGTGCCCGAGGAGTTTCTGCTGGATCCCGAGGCGGTGGCGATCGACCCCGACCTGCTGCTGTTCAACGCCGGCCGCGCCAAGACCGGCGGCAGCGGCCAGCGGGCGGTGGTGCTGAGCGACTCGCGCGGGCGCTACGTCAAGCCGATGCTGCCCCGCGGCCCGGTCAAGCGCATCGCCGTGGACGCCACCCTGCGCGCAGCGGCGCCCTATCAGAAAACCCGGCGCGAACGGCAGCCCCACCGCACGGTGATCGTCGAAGACGGCGACCTGCGGGCCAAGCAGCTGCAGCGCAAGGCCGGCGCCTTGGTGATCTTTTTGGTCGATGCCAGCGGCTCGATGGCGCTCAACCGCATGCAGAGCGCCAAAGGAGCAGTGATCCGCCTGCTGACCGAGGCCTACGAGAACCGCGACGAGGTAGCCCTGATCCCGTTTCGGGGTGAGGCGGCCGAGGTGCTGCTGCCGCCCACCCGCTCGATCACGGCAGCCCGCCGGCGCCTGGAATCGATGCCCTGCGGCGGCGGCTCTCCGCTGGCCCACGGCCTGTCACAGGCCGCGCGGGTGGGGGCCAACGCGCTGGCCACAGGTGATCTGGGCCAGGTGGTGGTGGTGGCGATCACCGATGGGCGCGGCAATGTGCCCCTGGGCCGCTCCCTGGGCCAGCCGGTGCTCGACTGCGAGGAACCGGTGGACCTCAAGGAGGAGGTCAAGCAGGTGGCCAGCAAGTACCGCGCCCTGGGCATCAAGCTGCTGGTGATCGACACCGAGCGCAAATTCATCGGCAGCGGCATGGGCAAGGACCTGGCCGAAGCCGCCGGCGGCAAGTACGTGCAGCTGCCCAAGGCCAGCGATCAGGCGATCGCCGCGATTGCGATGGAGGCCATTTCAGGGGTCTAACGCGGAGGGGTCTCACGCGGACGCTCCAGCGATCCAGACCGAGGCATCTTGAGCCAGCAGACCAGATTGTTGGCCTCAGCGCCAGGTTGCTTGCCTCAGCGCTTTGGACTGCCTGAACGGCCCGGATAGAGCTCATCAAAGAACTTGCCCAATCCAATCGCGACGGCGCGGATGCCGTTCATGAACTCCTGGTCGCCGGTCAACTTTTCAACGTCACCGCCGACCTGATCCCAGCGGGCGGTGAGCTTCTCGGCATTGCTGACGGTGGTCTGGAGCTGCTCGATCGTCTTGGGGTTGTCGAGGGCAGATGCCAGATTGCGCACGTGGGCGCTGGTGGCGTTCAGCTTGTCGATCATCGGATCGATCCGGCGAACCGATCCATTGATGTTGCGCACCAACAGGCGGCCGTCTTTGAGAAACACAGTGGCCTCCTTGGCCGCCTGATCAAAACTTTTGACCGTTGAAGACACATCGGTGATCAGCCCGACCTTCTCGACCTGATCGAGCAGCCGCTGCATCGAGGCCATGACCGAGTCGAGACTGGCCGTCGACATCCCGGGGATCTGGCTGCCGGGACAGACGACGCGGCTGTTATCGCACTGACGCGACTGTGGTCCGGGTGTGCCAGCAGGTAGCGGCGAACCCTGACTCAACAAGGCGACCTGGGCATCTCCACCCAGCAGCGACGCCTGTCCCACCTGGGCAAAAGTGGGCCTGGGCAACACCAGATTGGGATCGGTGATCTCCAGCTCGGCCAGCACCGCCTGCGGCGTGACCTGGATGCTGCGCACACTGCCGACGATCACACCGCGGAACGCCACCGGCGAACGGGCCGCCAGACCGGCTGCGTTCTGAAAACTGGCCTGCACACGCCAGTTCTGACGCCCCAGGCTGATGCCCCGCAGCCAGAACACCAACCCCAGACCGCTGGCGATCGCCGCCAGCAGTGAAAAACCAACCAATGCCTCACGAACACTGCGGCGCATGACTAAAGCTCTGCAGGTTGCATGGGTCCGCGCAGGCTACCTGTTCGGAATTGGACGACATAAGGATTATCGCTCTGATGAAAATCGTCCACCGTTCCGCCCCAGCGGAATTGGCCTTCGTAGAGCAACAGCAGCCGTTCACCCGAGCGCTCGATCGTGCTCATCACGTGGCTGACCACCACGCTGCTGGCACCGGCCATTTCGGTGGTGCGCACGATCAGATCCTCGATTCGGGTGCAGGCGACCGGATCCAGACCGGCTGTGGGTTCATCGAACAGCAACAGCGGCACCTCATGGTCCTGCTTCAACGGATCCTCGATCAGAGCCCGGGCAAAACTGACCCGCTTCTGCATGCCCCCACTGAGCTGACCGGGGTAAAGCTCGTCGGTGCCAGCCAATCCGACGGCCTCGAGGGCTTGGGCCACCCGCTCACGAATCTCGCCCTCGTT
>VGQR01000310.1 GCA_016882345.1 Cyanobacteria bacterium K_DeepCast_35m_m2_023 | reverse complement strand
AGGCGCCAGCACAATCCAGGGCAGGAAACGCGAAAAATAGTCGTAGGACTTTTGAATAACCGTGATTAACGCACTCCAAACGATCAGACGATCAAAATTGAAGATGGCCTTGCCAAGGCGCCGGTCAGCCTCGCGCTGCTCGACGTCTTCACCTTTGTAGAAGGCGATGGCTTCGGCGTTATCACGAATATGGACTAATCCATAGCGAAAATCAGCCTCAAGCCGCAACTGTCGATTGTTTAGATCAACTAACTTGCGCCCAGCAAAGACGATGACCGTCGTGCCGACAAAAGAATAGGCAAGCAGCACAAGCGCCAACCTTGAACTAATCGTCCATAGCACAATGATGAAGCTAACGAAGGTCAGCAGTGCCTCAAAAACCCCGACAGTAAATGCGAGACTTTGACCCGTAAAGCTATTGGCGTCCTGTGAAATACGTTGGTCGGGATTATCGATTTCTTCTTTGCTCTCATCATTCGGATTCAGCTTGTAGTAAGCCCTATTGCTGAGATAGCGATCGATCATGCGACTGGTCAACCACTGACGCCAGAGCAGTCCAAGCTTTGGAACCAAGTAGCTTTGCAGAGCCCGGATCGGCAAAGCGAACACCAGGCAGCCGGCATAGATGGCAACAATCTTCCAAAACTCGTCCTGCTTGTAGGCGACAAGCGCGTTATCGATATTGCGGGCAACAAAACTGATACCAACGTTGATGCCATTGATCACCAGAATCAACAGCACGATCAGGCCCAGCAGCAGCCAGGGCAGCCAACGGCCCTGACGCAGACGCGAGCGCAAGGAACCGAACACCAGCAGACCGGCCACAAAGGCGGCCATCACGACCTTGCCGATCCAGCTGGCCCAAATGCCCGCCACCCATTCGGGAACTCCTGGCAGAAACCTCTCGCGCAGGGTGGGGATCAAGGCACCGCTCAAGCCGACGGCCCCAGTCAGCAGCAGCAGGGTTGCCCCCACCACGACGGCCAACATGGCGATGAGCAGCAGCAGGAACTGCCAGCCACTACCACTGGCAGCCCCGTCGTCCAGCGGCAGGAAATAGGGCTGAGCCAGTCGCTGCAGCTTGCCGAGCTGAACTCGCAGAGCCGTGAAGGGATTCATGGTCAAATCTGGATCGGCCCATTGTGACGGGCCGCCGCAGCCTTCAGCCGGGTGGCCATGCCAGTGGTCTGCCGCCGATCACGTGCAGATGCAGGTGAAACACGGTCTGACCGGCACCGGCGCCGCTGTTGATCACGGTGCGGAAATCGCTCAACCCCTGCTCCCGTGCGACCTGGGCAACCACCAGCAGCAGATGGCCCAGCAGCGCCTGGTGCTCGGGACCGGCCTCCGAAAGCTGGACGATCGGCTCGCGCGGGATCACCAGCAGGTGCACAGGGGCTTGGGGCTGCACATCGCGAAAAGCCAGGCACAGCTCGTCGCTGTACACCGGATCGCAGGGAATCTCGCCGCGCAGGATCTTGCCAAAAACGGTGTCGCCGTTTGTCGCCATGGCAGGTGTGACAGGGGGTGGAACTAGAAGGACAACGGCCCTAGAACGAATGCTTGCACGCTGCACCACCGCCACCCTGCTGGGACTCGAGGCGATCCCCGTCGAGGTGGAGGCCTGCCGGCGCTGCAAATGGTGGGCCTGGCCGACACCGCCATCTGCGAATCGCGGGAACGGCTGCGCTCGGCCTTGCGCAACAGCGGTTTGCGGGTTCCCCTGACACGCATCGTCGTCAATCTGGCCCCGGCCGATCTGCGCAAGGAGGGACCGGGGTTTGATCTGCCGATTGCCCTGGCCCTGTTGGCCGCCAGCGGTCAACTGCCACCCGCCTGGCTCAAGGGGCTGTGGTGCGCCGGTGAACTGGGTCTCGATGGCCGGCTGCGCCCGATCCGCGGGGTGTTGCCCCTGGCCATCACCGCCCGCGATGCCGGCGCCCGTGCCCTGTTGGTGCCCTCAGCCAACCAAGCCGAAGCCGAGCTGGTGTCGGGGATCGAGATCTGGGCTGCCGGCAGCCTCCAAGAGACTCTGGCGCTGTTGGATCCCCAGGTGGGCAGCACACAGCGGCGCCACAACATCCCCAGAGCGCAACCGAGACCCAGCCCAGAAGCCTGTCCGGATCTAGCCGATGTGCACGGGCAGGCCCATGGGCGCCGAGCGCTCGAAATCGCCGCCGCAGGCGAACACCACCTGTTGCTGGTGGGTCCCCCCGGCAGCGGTAAAACAATGCTGGCGCAGCGCCTGCCAGGCCTACTGCCACCCCTGCGAGAGAACGAGGCCCTCAGCGTCGCGCGCATCCACTCGGTTGCTGGCTTGCTGCAACAGGTCCCCCAACGCTGGGTGAATCGCCCCTTTCGCAGCCCCCATCACAGCTGCACGGCCCGGGCCTTGATCGGCGGAGGTGCCCAGCCGCGGCCAGGGGAGCTGAGCTTGGCCCACCACGGCGTTCTGTTCCTGGATGAACTGAACGAATTTCGACGCGATGTGCTGGATCAGCTGCGCCAACCCCTGGACTCTGGTGAGATCTGGATCCACAGGGCCCGACAGCAGACCCGCTTCCCCTGCCAAATCACGCTGGTCGCCGCCACAAACCCATGCCCATGCGGCTGGTTTGGACATGGCGAATTCCAGTGCAGCTGTCTGCCATCTCAGCGCCAGCACTATTGGGCCAGACTCTCAGGTCCGCTGCTGGATCGCCTCGACCTGCAAGTGGTGGTGCAACGGGTCACGGCAACCCAGCTGGGGCAAAGCTATGGATCGCTAACCCGAACCAGGGGGGCAACCGTGCCTGAGTCATCTGCAGTCGTTGCCGCACGGGTGGGTGAGGCACGAGCGCTGATGCGACATCGCAACCGGGAGGGCCTGAGCAATGGCAGTCTGAGCTCCCAGGCATTCCGGCAGATCGTCAGGGTGGAGGAGGATGCCCTGGAGCTCTGGCAGCAAGCCATCAACCACAGCCGACTGAGCGCAAGAGGCGGTGAACGGGCCATGCGTGTGGCGCAGACCCTCTGTGATCTGAACCAGATCAAGTCGATCAGCAAAGCTGCGGTGGCCGAAGCACTCAGCTAACGCAGCTATGACTTGATCAAACGAGACTTGGTCAACCGATCCGGGGGTTAACCCAGGATGCCGGGAAGGATCAGCTCAGCGACGACGACGGCGCTGCTGTGCCTTGCGCTTGTATTTCTCAGTCGGAGTCTCGTGATGGCGCAGCCGCTTGAGGTCAGCGAAGATTCCGGCTTTGGAGACCTGGCGCTTGAAACGGCGCAGGGCCGACTCAATGCCCTCGTTTTCGCCCACAGTGACCTGGGTCATGCAG
>VGQR01000309.1 GCA_016882345.1 Cyanobacteria bacterium K_DeepCast_35m_m2_023 | reverse complement strand
GTCTGTGCTTCGCACCCTATGGCCAGACAGCGCTTAAGGTTGCGCAACGTTTTCTCAGGATTGGTGGTCGGCGCCCAGCCCAGCCTGTTGCCGCAACACGGCACCCCAGCCCTGCCGCTGCAAGGCTGGTGGCGCGCCATTGGGTCCTCCCAGCGGTTGCCTCTGGTCCCACTGGCCGTGGTGCTGGTGACCCTACCGGTGTTTGTGCAGGCTCCCTGGGTTCACGCTCACCCTTGGAGCGCAACCATGGCCACCTTGCCGCTGCTGGGCCTGGGGTTGGTGCTTGGTCTGAACGAGCGCCCCGAGCAGCAGCAGCTGGGGGCGCTGCTGGTGGGCTTTGCCGGCAGTTGGCTGGGCGGCAGTCTGTTCTGGGGGTGGTGCCGGTTGCATCCGTTCTGGCATCTGCCGATTGAGTCGATTGCCCTGCCCCTGGCCCTGGGCGGTCTGCGCAGCCGCTGGCGCGTGGCCGGCGCGTTTTACCTGGCTTCGCTGCTGGGCACGGCGGCAACCGATGCGGCCATGGCCCTGACTGGTGTCATGGCGCGCTGGCCCCTGGTGCTTGCCTCCCAAGGGCAGGAGTCACTGCTGCTGCTGCAAGACGCCGCCAGGCTGGTCTTGCAGCCCACCAGCCTGTCCATTGTCACGGGCTTTGCGACCGCCCTGCTGGCTTTGAGCCTTTGGCTGTGGAGGCTGGGGGGATTGGCCCGGATCAGCAGTGCCACCGTGATCACCACCTTGCTCGTGGATGGCATCTTCTGGCTTCTCGCTCTCAACGCCCCGAGCTGGAGCGGGCTGGTCTGAGAATCCAAACGCCGATCGCTCCGATCTGAAGATCTGCAAAAGCCCTGTCAATTCGTGCAGAAGACGGTGGGGGATGTCTGTAACGTTGTCTCACGCCTCTTGGAGTGATGCGATGAAACGGCTGGTTGCCTGGTTGGTCAGTGCAGTGATGCTCTTCAGCCTGGTCTTTGCCCTGGTGCTGCCACCGGCTGCCCACGCCGCCGACCGCCGCAATATCGCCGACGATAAAATCGCCGAGCGCGCCGGCAAGATCGACCTCAACAACTGCTCGGTGCGGCGCTTCCAGGACTTCCCTGGCATGTACCCCACCCTCGCCGGCAAGATTGTTCTGGGCGGCCCCTACGACAGTGTCGATGCCGTTCTCAAGCTGGACCTGACCGAGCGTCAGAAGGAGCTGTTTGAAAAATACAAGGACAACTTCACCGTGACGGCCCCGGAGGTCGCTCTGAACGAAGGTTTTGACCGAATCAATGACGGGCAGTACCGCTGAGCCCTAAGCTCGCCGCCACCCTGCCGGCCGCCAGTGCTGACTGGCGGCTTTTTTGATGGCAGTCGATTCCACAAACCTGGCTGACACCGTCTGGGATGTGGTGGTGGTCGGCTGCGGCGCAGCCGGACTGATGACCTGCCTGGAGTTGCCCCAGGATCTGCGCATCCTGTTGCTGAGCAAGGACGGCTCACCCCGATCGGCCAGTCGTTGGGCCCAGGGAGGCATTGCCGCAGTCGTCAGGCCCGAGGACAGCGCTGCCAGCCATATCGACGACACCCTCAAGGCCGGTGCAGGGTTGTGTGACCCCGGAGCGGTCGCTGTGCTGGTGCATGAAGCGCCCGACTGTGTGCAGCGCCTGCTCGAGCTGGGCATGGCCTTTGACCGCGACAATCATGTCCTGAGCACCACCCTCGAGGCTGCCCACAGCCACAGGCGCGTGCTCCACGCCCAGGACCGCACCGGAGGCGCCCTGGTCGATGCACTCGAACGCCAGGTGCAGCTCCGCCCCAACGTGTTGCAGTGCAAAGGCGTCGTGGCGCTGGATCTGTGGCTCGATGGCGACCGCTGTGTGGGCCTCCAGGTCATTGACGAGCAGCGCATCAGCTGGCTGTCCAGCCGTGCTGTGGTGCTGGCCAGCGGCGGCGGTGGCCATCTCTTTGCCCACACCACCAACCCCAACCAGGCCAGCGGGGATGGGGTGGCCATGGCCTATCAGGCCGGAGCCACCCTGCGGGATCTGGAATTTGTGCAGTTCCATCCGACAGCGCTGATGCTGCCTCAAGCGCCCCACTTCCTGATCTCGGAAGCGGTGCGTGGGGAGGGAGCCCGCTTGCACGACGCCGCTGGCCACAGCCCGGTAGCCCAGCTGGCCGGCGCCGACCTGGCCCCCCGGGACCAGGTCAGCCGCGCCCTGGCACGCACGATGGCCCACCAGGGTGTCGACCAACTCTGGCTCGACCTGAGGCCCGTCGGTGCACAACGCCTGCTGGAGCAGTTTCCGACGATCGTGGCGCGTTGCCGCGAACTCGGCATCGACCCCATGACCGGCTCGATCCCGGTCGCCCCGGCCGCCCACTACTGGATGGGCGGTATCGCCACCGATCTCGATGCCGCCACCTCGATCCCCGGGCTGTATGCGGTCGGCGAAGTCGCCAGCACTGGCGTGCATGGTGCCAATCGCCTGGCCAGCAATTCGTTGATGGAGTGCCTGGTCTTTGCACGCCGGCTGGGTCGCCACCTGGCAGCCGGCCTCAGCAGCAGCAGCCGGACAGGGCCAACGCCATCAGGCTGCAACAGGGTGATGCAGCGCCTGTGCGGTACTGAAGCCGAGGTGTCATCTCGCCTGCAGCAGCTGCGTCTGCTCTGCTGGCAGGTCGCTGGTGTCGAACGCCAGGGCAGCGAGCTGAGCCGGGGGCTGCAACGGGTGCGTCAACAACGCCAACAGATCGAGCGGTGGCCCCAACTGGCCCAGCTGCGGCAGCTTGAGGGAGGGGATGCGATCGGCATCGAGCCAGGCGCAGCCAGCCTGCTGCGGGCGCAAATCAACTTGCGAAACCGGCTGATCCTGGCGGAGCTGTTGATCGCCGCAGCGCTGTTTCGCAGCGAGAGCAGGGGCGGCCATTACCGCACCGATAGCCCGGCCAGCCAGCCGTTTTGGCAGTGCCACACCGTGCAGCAACGGGGTCGCCCGATCGGCACGGCCCGCCTCTGTTGAGGCGGGTGGACGCAGCAAGCCGCGACGGTCAGCGCCTGGAGCCGGGCGTCGCTGGCATGACGGGGCTATCGAAGCTCACCAGAGCAGCGAGCTTCTGCAACGGTTTCACCCCCGAATCGAGCTGTCCGGCGATCTCCCAGGTGGGGTAGCCCTGAATCCCTTTTTGCTGGCACAACGCTGCTTGGCTGTTCTGGCCATCGGGGGCGCACTCGATCACCCGCAGCTTGGCCACGGCCTGCTGACCAAAGAGTTCCTTCTGCTCATGGCAATGGGGGCACCAGTAGGCGGAGTACATCACGCCACCCGATGCCGTAATCGT
>VGQR01000308.1 GCA_016882345.1 Cyanobacteria bacterium K_DeepCast_35m_m2_023 | reverse complement strand
CTTACTGCGGCAATCAAACGTGGCACCAACGGTCTCGGCATATCAATATGTCCACGGAGCGTTTGACTACAACAAGATGCCGTTGGCCCCACTCGGATGCGCAGTCCAACTGTACGAAAGCAATGCACGACGAGGAACATGGGCGGAGCACTCAACAGATGGATGGTACATTGGCACCTCGACCGAGCATTATCGATGCCACAGAATATACGTGAAGCAAACGAGAAGTGAGCGGATATCAGACACAGTATTTTTCAAACACAAGTATATTACACAACCTACCGTGACGCAAGCGGATATAATTGTTAAAGCACTTGATGACCTCACACAAGCATTGAAAGGAAGAAGAAACGTAAGTGGTGCAGTTGAAATTGAAGCACTGGAGAAAATTGATGAACTATTGAATAACATACCAAAACAATTGTCACCAGTGGAACAACGGGAACGACGGACCCAAGTCACTGTTGATGCAACAACGGCGCCGCCAAAAGACAGTGTCACTCCTACTCCACGACAGGTGGACACATCACGACAAACTCAAGAACCCTCAGTCACGAAGGCCATCATCGATAAACCAATTCAAACCAACACTCTAATTCCAAAGGTGCAGAGCAAGGTCATCGATAAACCAATTCAAACCAACACTCCAATTCCAAGGGTGCAGAACAAGGTTGCAAAGGAGCCATTAACAATACAACAGCAGAAATTAAAAGACACATCGAGAAATAAAGTGATCAGCAGAGCAAGGATACCATATCGTACTCACATGCAACTCCGAGCGCAACCTCAACGTCAACGTGTCCAACTCGTCCGTGACGATGAGTCTGGAGAATACTTAAATTATAGGCAACTCAGGCGCAGCTTGAAACACAGAAATATCTGGGACATATCTTCTGCTAATGAATTTGGAAGATTAGCGCAAGGCACCAAAGATGGCAGGGTGACTGGAACTAACACCCTCTTTTTCATTGCCAAAGAATCAGTACCGAAGGATCGTTTCAAAGATGTTACGTACGCAAGTTTTGTATGTGAGATCAAGTCTAATAAAAAGGAGACACATAGAACCAGACTTACGGCAGGTGGTGACAGGATAAATTACCCGGAGGACGTCGGTACACCTACAGCGGACATGACGCTTGTAAAGATTTTGTTCAATAGCATTGTTTCAACGACAAATGCAAAGTGTGTTATGGCAGACATCAAAGATTTCTATCTCAACACTCCAATGAAAAGATATGAGTACATGCGCATTAAACTTACCGACATTCCAGAAGAGATTATAGAACATTACAAATTGAGAAGCATTGTCACGGACGATGGATATATATATTGCGAAATACGAAAAGGCATGTATGGCTTACCGCAAGCGGGGATCATTGCTCAAGAGTTACTTCAAGAGCGATTAGCAAAGGTGGGGTACCACCAGAGTAAAATTATCCCTGGTTTGTGGACGCACGAAACAAGAAGCATATGCTTCACGTTAGTGGTTGATGACTTTGCGATAAAATATGTTAAAAAGGAGGATGCAGATCACTTACTCACCGCCTTGCAGAAGGATTACACAATTTCGATCGACTGGGAAGCAACCAAGTACATTGGGTTAACAGTTGAATGGGATTACAAGGACAGGAAGGTGCACATTCACATGCCAGGCTATATTTCAAGAGCTCTCAAGCGGTTCAAACATCCCATGCCAACAAAGCAGCAGAACTCACCGCACCCGCATATTCTACCCCAATACGGCGCCAAGGTTCAGTACACACCAGTTGACGATGAGTCCCCCCCTCTTGATAAGGAGAACACTAAATTCATTCAGGCGGTGGCGGGGACATTGCTATATTATGGGCGTGCTGTCGACAGCACGATACTCCCCTCACTCAGTGCGATTGCAACCGAGCAGGCCAAACCAACTCAAAAAACGATGGCAGTAATCAAACAATTGTTAGATTATTGTGCAACGCAGGAAGACGCTATAATTACATATCAAAAAAGCAAAATGATCTTACAGGTTCACTCGGATGCTGGTTATTGCAATGAAAAGAAATCACGCAGCAGAGCGGGGGGCCATTTTTTCCTTTCGAACGGCGACGATAATTCCCCCAACAATGGTGCCGTGCTCACGATTGCGACCATCATTAAAGCGGTCATGTCATCGGCTGCCGAGGCGGAATTAGGGGCGTTATATTTAAATGCGAAAGAAGCCATATTTTTACGCCAAATACTCACTGAGATGGGTCATCCGCAACCTCGCACTCCAATCCAGACCGACAACTCAACAGCGGCGGGAGTTGTTAACAGCACAATCCAACCAAAACGAACGAAGGCAATGGATATGAGATTCCATTGGCTTCGTGACCGCGAAGCTCAAGGACAGTTTAAAATTTATTGGCGGCCGGGGAAGACGAATCGAGCGGACTACTATACGAAGCATCACTCGCCGGCGTACCATGTGAATATCAGGTCAGAATTTTTGACCAGAGTCAAAGATCTAGCAGAAGCTAGACGTCAGAGGCAGGAGCAGAGCCAGACCACGACAGCAAAAAGCTGAATAGCTACAAGGGTGTGTTAAACTTCTCAATACGTACATACGTACGGAAGTCTCATAGGGATAGCTAAACAAGCTTTTGGGTGAAGTGAAAATTTAAAATCTCCACGTGGAAGGTTTGCAGCGCAGGTTTCCAAGTGAAACCAAAGTTAGATTACTTCATAAATAAGTAATCACCTTTACACAACATTCGTCAGTTTGTCACTGTTTAGCAGTGATTACTTATCAGATCTAAACAAAGCGGAAGCTAATCATTCAATTAATTTAACAATGGGTAAACGGGCGGAAACACGTGATGAGCTTCGGAAGGAATCGGCAACGAAAATCTACGGACAACCGACGGACCAAGACATCACAACTCTCGAAAAGGAACTCATTGCGATCGCAGCCAGCATTCCCACAAGATTGGGTGGGGGAAATCATGGACATGCGGGACTAATTGTTGAACCAGCCAAATACCTTGCCATGGCTGGTCAAGCCTTCATTGCACCACCCAACCCTGGCATCTACCCAGCAGAATTAGCAGTTAATGCAGCTGCTGGAACCCGAGCTCGAGCGGAAGCAGAACACAAGGAACTCATCGCCCAATATGAAATCTTCAAGGGTGTTGAACAGGCGTTGAAAGACATCATTCAGGAAGCTGTGGAACATGATTACCTCCTGGAAATCGAAGACGATACTCTTGGTTTTTTAAACCAAACTCCCAAGCAAATAATTGACCACCTTAAAGCAAGAGGAGGAACGTTAGATTTCGCGGACACAAAAACTCTTCTTGCCGAAAGAGGCACGGAATGGGACATAAGTGA
>VGQR01000307.1 GCA_016882345.1 Cyanobacteria bacterium K_DeepCast_35m_m2_023 | reverse complement strand
GGGTGTTTGTGCAGAGCGGCATCCCCGCACGGGCCGTTGACACCCCTGCCAACGCCCACGTCGTGGGCTGCAACTGGCCGGTGGCCTTTCAGCTGCAGGTGCCAGGCAGCTGGCGCACCGGCTTTTATGTGGTCATCGTTCGGGTGCGCGACGACGACGGGGGGGGTGTTCGAGCGTGAGCACTTCGTCGTCATCAACCCGCCGCTTGGCGCACCGCAGAGCCGAATCGCCTTCATCGTCTCGACCTGCACGATGAACGCCTACAACGACTGGGGTGGCGGCAACAGCTACCACGGCGAAGGCGGCACCCCGCGCTTCAAGAAACCCTGCCCGCGCACCTCACTGCTGCGGCCCTTGAGCCGCGGACTGGTGAAGCTGCCAGTGGGTGCTCCGCGGCCCGTGTCGCGTGAGGAGCTCAAGCCCTTTGCCCCGCCAGTGCTGCCAGCGCACCCCTATGCCCATCACTTTGGCTTTGCCCGCGATTACGGCGATGCCAGCTGGGCGCTGTACGGCAAGTTGTTCATCGAATGGGCCGAAGCCAACAGCATCGCGCTGACTACTACACCCAGCACGATCTGCACAACGACCCGCACCTGCTAGTGCCCTACCGCCTGTCAGTGGCTGTGGGCCACGAGGAATACAGCAGCCGGCCGATGCGCGAGGCGATCGAGCACCAGCTCAACGCCGGCGGCAACCATGCCCGCTTCGCCGGCAACAACATCTGGCAGGTGCGCTACGAAGACGGCGGCACCACCTTCGTCAACCACAAGGACGAAACCACCGATCCGCTGCTGGGGACCGATCAGGAGCATCTGCTCAGCAATGCCTGGGACCTGCCCCAGGTGGGCTGGCCCGTGACCCACACCTTCGGGCTCACCGGCACCGCCGCCATCCATGCGATGTTCGGCGGTGCCGCACCGCGCGCCAGCGGCGGCTTCACCGTGTACCGTCCCTGGCACTGGAGCCTGGAAGGCAGCGACCTCTACTACGGCGATGTGATCGGCGGGCGTCCCGATTGCGTGGCTGCCTACGAAGTCGATGGATGCGATTACACAATGCACGATGGCCTGCCCTACCCCACCGGCAGCGATGGGGCACCGGCCCATCTGTCGATCGTGGCGATGGCCCCGGCGCTGATCCACGAAGAGGATCACCACAACGCCACCATGGCCAACCAGATGAATTCAGTCTCGACCCCGGTGATCAAAGGCGATGGCAAGGCCCTGCCCCATCTCGAGGAGCATGAAGGGGTGCGACACCCCAAATTCGGCGCCGGCATGATCGCCAGCTATGACCGCGGCATCGCTCCTGGCGACGGCACCATGTACGTGGTGGGCGCCACCGACTGGGTCGTGGGTTTGCAGAACCGCAACTGGTTCGTCGAGACCATCACCCGCACCGTGCTCGAGCGGCTGTCGGGCCCGCGGCCCATGCCGGTGCCATCCGGCCAGACCCCCCTGGACAGTTGAAGCGCCTGAATGCATGGCGGCGTCCAGCCCTGGTACTGGCGATCGATCTGCTGTGGTCGCTGCTGCTGGAGCAGATCGGCCAGCCGCTGTTTGTGGGTCTGTTCCCTGGGCAGACCTCCGAGGCCAAGCGCCTGCTCGACACCCAGCTGATCCCCACGCTTTGGTTCAGCTACGGGATTGTGATGGCCGCCCAGATCGGCTGGCTGACCTGGGCGGCTCAGCAGACGAGACATTGGCAAGACAACGTCTCCATCGCTGTCCAAATCAGGCGCTTGCGGCAGGTCTGGTGGTGGTGTGCCATCGGTCAACTGGCAATCTCGATCGCTTTGCAGCTTTCGCTCATCAGAACACTCGGAGGCAGCGTCGATCCGGCAGGTCTTGGCCTTGTGCTGGGCTTGCTGGTGTGCGACCTGCTGGTGATCTACTGGCTGCCGACGACCCTGCTGATTTCCGCCGAACACAGGGCGGCAATCCCTGGAACACGACGGTTTCAATCAGTCCCTGACAACCAAGTCAGACGTCGATAACGTACCGGCGTGTTGGCTTGTCCGAAAGTGAAGAAAACGTTCAAGCGTGCCCTTGGTCTGGTTGCCACAAGCTTGACCCTGGGACTGACAGCAACCGTCCCCGCAGAGGCTTGCACACGCATTTTGTATTCGGGTGCATCCAACACCGTGATCACCGGTCGTTCCATGGACTGGTATCAGGACAATTCCCCCAACATCTGGAGCATGCCAAGAGGCATGAAGCGCGATGGTGCAACGGGGGCCAACACGATTCGCTGGACATCGAACTATGGCAGCGCCGTGGTCTCGATGTATGACATCGGCACTGTCGATGGCATCAATGAAAAGGGCTTGGTCGCCAATACCCTCTATCTGGCCGAATCCAACTATGGCCAAGCCAACGGCAAACCAACCCTCAGCATTGGCGCCTGGGCCCAGTATGTGCTCGACAACTATCAGAGCGTGAACGAAGCTGTCGCTGCATTGGAGAAAAAACCATTGCGCATCGTCGCTCCAACTCTTCCAGGTGGCAAAGCGGCCCAGGGACACCTCTCGATCTCAGATGCAAGCGGTGATTCAGCCATTTTTGAGTACATCAATGGCAAACTGGTGATTCATCACGGCAAGCAATACAACGTGATGACCAATTCACCGAGCTACGACCAGCAACTGGCCCTCAACAGTTACTGGCAGCAGATCGGTGGAATGGTCTTTCTACCTGGCACAAGCAGAGCCTCAGATCGCTTTGCCCGCGCCTCATTCATGGTGAATGCCATCCCCAAAACGGTTGATCCAGACATCATCACGGCTGTTCCCAATCAATCGTTTGACTTTCAGGCCATGGCATCCGTGTTGGGTGTGATGCGGGCCGTCAGTGTTCCCCTCGGCATCCAGGACCCCAAACTTCCCAACATTTCCTCAACGCTGTGGCGGACCACCTACGACCACAAGGAAAAAATTCTGATCTTTGATTCCGCCACGTCCCCGACCGCTTTCTGGGTCAAACTTGATGACCTGAATCTGGCCCAGGGACAACCTGTTCGCAAACTCACTGTGGCTGGCGGCCGCACCTACAACGGAAACGTCAGCAGCCAGATGGTCCAGGCAGAGCCCTTCAAGTTTTTGCCCAGTTCCCCCAAGCCCTGATGCAGCGTTCACACGCCTCAGGCCGCTGGAATCACCGGCAGATCCAGCCGTGAGCACCTCAGGCCGCTGTGGTGGATCGTCTGCTGGGCGATCGCCACATTGGCGTGGTGCCGGGGGCGTCGGCCACGTTCTGGTTGCGGGCGTGGCGGTCCATGTCGCTCGAGGTGACCTCGATGCGGATGCGGTGTCCCTTGCGAAAACAGTTGCTGGTGGGCCTGAAGCTGAGGCGGTAGTCGTAGACCCGG
>VGQR01000306.1 GCA_016882345.1 Cyanobacteria bacterium K_DeepCast_35m_m2_023 | reverse complement strand
CAGTTTGCGGATCCGCCGCAGCGGATGGCTGGCCGGGATCCGCTCCTCGATTGACACGTAAGAGAACAGGGAGCCGCTGCGCTCCTGCTGACCTCGCATCGGGATTGAGCGATTATCCCATTTTTGCGCAGGCCTGGTTTTTCAGCAAACTCTTAATCCCCAGAATCCCGATCAGATTTGGCTTTCACTATCCAATAACACAATTACTTATAGCCAGCAAATTTCGCTCAATCAAAAAACTTTTCTCAATAGCCCTTCCTATGTGATTTATAGCCCTGACGGCGGGAAAAGCTGGACCACCATCGCCGAGTCCGGTATGAATGGCATACCTGACTCAGCAAGCCTTCAGCAGATCATTTACGCACCGGCTAACGCCAGCCATCCCAGTCCAGAGCTGTTCATTGGCGGCTATGGAGGGGTTTGGAGCGCAGTGATGGACGACAACCCTGAGCCGCTGACCTTTCAATCCGTTCAATGGAGCGGCAGCAAGACGAGAGACAACTTCAATATGTGGAACACCAACCTTGAGTATGACCCTCAAGACGATGTCATCGTTGCGAGCATCATGGGACAAGGAACATGGCTGCTCAACCGCTCGGGCCAAACGCTAGTCCCCAGCCAAGAACTTGCACCGGGAATGAGGATCAGCGAATTAATCCTACCTCAGGATATCGCAAATTATAAAACACGCAAGGGACGCAACAACCAAGGTTCAATCAACATCACACTGACACGAGACAATTCCAATCAAGGCAAAGACGTAAGCGTTGACCTTGAGCTGGGATCCGACTGGGCAGACTATCTCGAAATCGCCAGGAATAATCAACCTCTTTTTAACGACATCAATGACAATAAGCTCAAGCTGCACCTCCCGAAGGGAGTCGATCAATTAAATTTTTAAGTCAGCAGTAAATTCTACAACAATAGGCCCGATCGCTCGATTACACTCACGCTAACCAATGCCGTCAATACTTCGATCGCGGATCCAAACAGCTCTGTCTTTCTTTATGCCACAGGTGACACCATCTATCTCCTACAGGAAGCGCCGGGTGTCTTTTATTCCAATCGCGAAACATACAATAAACCCGCGAACGATCAGCCCCTCCCAATTCACGAAGCCCAGCAACTATCAATTTTGATGCCCCGGACTAATCTAAGCCCTGGCCAAGCACTGTTCTGGTATCCAGTCAATAGCATGGGTGCTGTGACTGTCTCCGATCCAAACGGCAACAAGCGAGAGATTTTACCGACGGATGCAGGCTATGCAAATGCAGTCAGGCAACAATTAACTCGTCTGGCCATCACGACGCTAGCCCGTGATGCTCGCGCATTTAGCCCAGAAAAAGCAGCATTAGCCTTCAGCAATCCATCAGCTGTTCTCGAAAGCGAAGGGATCTCCATTGGCGAGGTGACGTCTTCAGTCAATACCACCCTGCCCAGTGAGCAGGGCCGCTTTGCCTTCGCCCTGACTGATCCGAGCGGATCGTTTCTCCTCTCTCCGCTGGGACTAACGCTGAACAGCAACTCAACACTTGATAACACCGTGCATTTTGGCAGCGGACAATTAGGCAATCAAGTGGTGATGGCACCCGCACAAGGCGAGGTGTTCGTTGTCGACGATATCTATGCAAACGAGGACAATCCTGTCGTCGACGGCAAACTCAAATTCAACCTGAATGTTGCCAATTTTGGTACAGCAAAAAGCTATGGCCTGTTTCGAGCGGATGACCCCGCGGGTCGTTTTCACTTTGTCAATGGCGTGCATCAAGGAACAGCAGAACGGCCCACCCCTTTGGAGCCAGGCTCAATTGAATATGCCCAGGAGGCCGTAAGACGTTCATTCAGCAACAGCCTCGATGGCATCACCGGCCTGCCGTTGCCGGCCTACGGCACCAACGCCAAAGCAACGATTGATCTGGCGGTCGGCAATGCCTATGGCCTCTACATCACCCCCAACCAGGTGCTCAACCCCAGCAGCCCGGTTCAAAACCTATTGGAGTTGCGCTTCTCAATCGCACAGGTCAATGAAAATCGATCTCTGCAGCATGTGTCGATGGGAACGGGCTATTTCTCCTTTGAGCAGTCGCTGGTGGGATCGGACGGCAACGACAACGATTTCAATGACCTGCAGTTTCTGATCGCACCGATCAGCCCTGACACGATCCTGACCTGATCACCCCCGCTCGCTCGCCTTGGCTTGGATCGCGGCGGCGCGTTCGGGCATCCCCTCGCGCACAGCCAACATGGATCAGGCCGTCGCCGGCCTAAAAGTGGCCGAAGCCATTGTGGCTGCAGCCAACAGTGGCCAACCTGTCGATTGTTGAGCCCCCATGCACTGCGAGATGCCCCGAACCTCTCAGACGACCGCGATGCTGGCTCTGCTGAGCACAACCGTCTGCACGCTGTCGCTGGCTGAGCCCAGCTGGGCGCAGGCTCTGGCGCCGGCATCGCAGCAACCGGAGACCTGGTCCACCCAGGTCCAACAGGAAAACGACCAGCAGCGCAAGGCCACCGAACAGCAGATCGAGCAGTACAAACGCGAGGCGCTCGAGCGCGAACGCATGGAGATCTACAACCAGGGGCAGGAGAACTTCCGCCAGCAGATGAACAACCTGCGCTACCAGAACATCCAGGGCGGCAACTGATTCAGCGCACCACCAGCACCGGGCAGGGGCTGGTGGCAAGCACCTTCTGGGTTTCGCTGCCCAGTAACAGCCCCTCGAGGCCCTTGCGGCCGTGGGAGGCCATGACGATCAGATCGCAGCCCAACTCACGGGCGGCCGCGACGATCGCGGCATGGGGCGAGGAGTGATCAACCGTCTGTTGGCGTGGCTCGAGCCCGGCGGCGCGCACCAGGGCCAGGGCCTGGGCCATGACCTGCTGGGCACTGTCGCGGCTCGCGCGCACCAGGGCATCGACCGTTGCCGGATCGATCGCATCGCCCAACCCCAAGATCGGCAGCGGTAGCGGCGGCAAGGCATGCAGCACCGTCAGGTGCGCCCCCAGGGCCATGGCCAAGCCGATCGCATGATCGAGCGCCAACGTCGACAGCTCGGACCCGTCGGTGGGCACCAGCAGATGGCTGTAGGTCATGACGGGCGGAGGCAACACTTACCCCAGGTTTAGGCAGATTGCGGGGGATTGGGGCTGAGGGCCGTGCTGAACTGCGGTGATGACAGCCTGTAAGGCTGGCTGGAGTCCCAAGCAGGGCCTCCTGAATAAGGTCAGACCAGTTGCGCCGCAATGGATATGACCAGTTTCTGGAGGTAAAATGTACGCAAATGGGTGCATTTGCGCCCAAAAGCCGCCCAGAGTTTTCCACATGTATCGGCGCGAGCATCGTGATCAGCTCTCGTTCAAGGATTTCTTCCTGCCATTTGGTGGACAACTCT
>VGQR01000305.1 GCA_016882345.1 Cyanobacteria bacterium K_DeepCast_35m_m2_023 | reverse complement strand
GATAATTACTTGCAAAAATTGCATCATCTGAACGCATGAACACAATCGCATTTTCCGGAAGACTCTCGAGGCCATTACGCGCAAAATCTTCTGTATTCGAATGCCTGCGAACAGAAGTATCTCGCACAGAAATAATGGCATTAAAAGCAAATGCGTACACTGCAATGACCACAAAAACGATGGCCTGCAAAAATGAAGACTGCCGATTAAAAGCGAGCGGTGAAAACCGTCGCAGGAGAGCAAGCAACCAACGACCCAACAAACCAATCCCGACACCCACGGGAATCACCAATAACAAATTAGGAAGCAAATAAAACCTTTCAACAACCTCACCACCGACAAGCGTATAAGGATCTATATTTGCACGACTAAAAAAGACTGGTCCAACCATAATGAAACTCATTAACAAGGTAATCCAAGCCCAGCTAGAGCGAGAGCGGAGCCTGAATTTAGGCAATTCGTGAGCAAATGGAAGCAGCACGACTGGCAGCAGAAATTTCCAAGATCTATCAAGAGCAATGCCAAGCTCGACCATATGAGACCAAACACCAATCTTTAACTTGTTACCCTCACTTGCAAGACTAAAAGTTCCATAATCACGACGCAGCCAATGATGCCAAAAATCGGGCCAAGTACGAATTACACTCCAAGAATTAAAGTAAACATCGCCACTCTGAGACCACGTGAAGAGCAGGGCATTAGGCAGCAAACCAATCACGAAAAAAATTGGCAGCCACAGAGCCCAAAGGAAGCGACGACGGAGTAGCAGATCCCGAAAACCAGACAGCAAACCAAAAACAATGACTGGCGTGACTAATACGAAAGAATGATGATGGGATAAACCCAATCCACACAACAAGCTAATCGAGGCTAGCCGCAGCATGGGAGCGATCACAAAAAACGGGCTGCAACACAACAACAAACCAGCCACAATCAACCCATTCAGTGCAAAAACTTCAGCATGGGTAAAGTGTTGAATACTTAATGGTGAACCAGCATAAAAACCCATGGCCATCGCCGCCGCGAGTGGCGTCGCCCCCCAGCAGCGCGATGCCCCATAGAGCACAAGAAGTTGCAGACCCGCAATCAAAGCCGTCACCAAACCAGCTGCTTGCGCAGGCGAGGCGGCCGGCATCCAACTGAAGATCCTTAGGATCAAGACATAAAGAGGGTAACCAGGCGGATGGGCGATACCATCGACATGGGCCAGCAAAGCGAACTCACCACTATCTCCTCCCAGCACAAAGGGAGACACTAGTTTCAAATAACAAACCGTTGCCACTACAGCCACAACAATCCCGGGAGCCTCTCGCATCCAGCGGGAACCACTCACAAGCATGGCTGCCAGCAAAAAACACAATTTTAATGCCAACCTTCAACTCATAGGCGCGAATTGATACATCGATTTACCACCGCTCACTCACGGTGCTGACCGACAGACTTGGCGGCGGAATTCAATATCAAACCAATGGCCACTTAACCAACAGCTTGCAGGTTCTAGATTTTGAAAGCGACATGCACCATCGATCATGCCACTTCTGCCCAGGCGCTTCGAGCGGATCCGTGCTGTTCTTGACCGCCGGATGGCCGATCTGACCGTGCTCCTTGAACACGTCGACAAGCCGCACAATCTTTCGGCGATCTTGCGGAGCTGCGATGCCGTCGGTGTCCTTGAGGCGCATGTGGTCAGCCTGCAGGGACGACAGCGAACCTTCAATAGCACGGCCCAGGGAAGTCAGAAATGGGTGCCACTGCATGCGCACAACAGCGGTCTGGACGCTATTCAACAACTCAAAGCCCAGGGGTTTCGTCTGTATGGAACCCATCTGAGCAAGGAGTCCATCGACTACCGCCACTGCGATTTCACAGGTCCCACCGCCTTTGTGCTCGGCGCCGAAAAATGGGGCCTGAGTGATCAAGCCAGTTCCTTGGTGGATCAGGCCGTTGTGATTCCCATGCAGGGCATGGTCCAATCACTCAATGTGAGCGTGGCCGCAGCGACTCTGCTGTTTGAAGCGCTGCGCCAGCGCCAGGCTGCCGGGCTGATACCCAACCAGGGCGAAGGACTCAGTCGTGAACGCTACAACACCCAGCTGTTTGAATGGGCCTATCCCGAGGTGGCGGCGTGGTGCAAGGCAGAAAATAGACCCTACCCCGCTCTCGATAAGCAGGGAGTTATTAAAGACGATCTGCCTCGAACGCTGCGTCTACGTTGCTGAGGCTGCGCAATCTGCGGCTATTGGCGCCGGGGATCCACAGAGCCAGTACCAAAAGGGCAGCTTCCAGCAACAGCTGCCTGCCACCGAGCAGAACAACAACGACCGCGACGAGGGCAAGCATTTTTTGCAACAGCCCCCAAACATCATCGCGATTGCTGCTGCCTGATGACCACAGCACCAAGGCCACGACCAGCAACACACCGTCCAACCACCAAGGCATCAGCAGCTCCATCGATCACCTGGACGTCATTCTGACCGCAATGGAGCCAAGTCGTCAGCCATCACTGAGCCAGCGCTCCAAACCCTCACCGAGAAAAGCAAGACCCAGAACCAACACAAACATGGCCAGACCTGGGTAGAGAGCCGTCCACCAGATGCCGATCGGAACGGCCGAGAGAGCCATCTGCAGGTCTCCACCCCATTCGGGGAGCGCTTCAGGCAAGCCCAAACCCAGGAAGCCGAGCCCACCAAGAACCAGCACCGCATCAGCAGCATTGAGGGTCAGCAGCACCGGCACCGAGGTGATCACGTTGCGTAAGAGATAGTGGCGTAAGACCCAGATGGGTCCTGCCCCGAGCGAGCGCGCAGCCTCGATGTAGAGCTCCGCTTTGATCTGAACGGTCTGGTTGCGCACAACACGGAAGTACTGGGGAACGTAGACCACACACAGGGCAGCCGCGGCATTCGGCAAGCCCCGACCAAGCAGAAACGCCAGCACCACGGACAGCAACAACACCGGAAGGGTGTAAAGGGTGTCCATCAGCAGCACCAATCCCCGATCGACCGCTCCACCGAGATAGCCGCTGACCATGCCGAGGGGAACTCCCAGCACCAGCGCGATCAAAACGGCCAGAACCACCACCTGCAGAGCCACGCCACTGCCGGCCAGCGTGCGGGAACAGACATCGCGCCCGAGCCGATCGGTGCCGCACCAATGGGACCAGGAGGGCGGTGCATGCGGTGGATTGTCAATGCCCACTGTGGGGTCAGGCAACAGACCGCCGTGCACCAGCAACGGCATCAGCAGCGCGACCAGCACGTAGAGGCCCACAATTGCAATGCCCCATCGAGCCAGCCGTATCGACAAGGGGCGCATCGGAGCAGCGGTGTGCATCGGTGGCTGGGGCCCAGCGACCCAAATCGTGGCAGATCGGTGTTTGACGACAATTAGGTAGGC
>VGQR01000304.1 GCA_016882345.1 Cyanobacteria bacterium K_DeepCast_35m_m2_023 | reverse complement strand
TTTGCCACCGCGGGTCTGACGGCCTTCTACATGTTCCGGTTGTACTTCCTGACCTTCGAAGGCCCGTTCCGGGGCGGTGACAAGGCGATGGCAGCCCAGCTGCTGGCCGCAGCCGGCAAGAGCGCGGGCAGCGATGACGACGGCCATGGCCACCATCACGCCGACCACCCCCACGAGAGCGGCTGGCAGATGGCCATGCCGCTGGTGGTGCTGGCGGTGCCCTCGGTGCTGATCGGCCTGCTGGGGGTGCCCTGGAACAGCCGCTTTGGCCTGCTGCTGGATCCCCACGAGGCGATCGAGGCGGCCGAACACTTCAGCTGGGGCGAGTTTCTGCCCCTGGCTGGGGCCTCGGTGGGCATCTCAATCGCCGGCATCAGCGTGGCGGTGCTGGCCTATGCCCTCCACAAGCTGGATCTGGGCAAAGCTGTGGCGGGTCGCTTTCCAGCGGTCAACGCCTTCCTGGCCAACAAGTGGTACCTCGATGCCATCAACGACAAGCTGTTCGTGCAGGGCAGCCGCAGGCTGGCCAAACAGGTCCTCGACGTCGACTCCAGGTGGTCGATGGCGTGGTCAACCTCACCGGCCTGCTGACCCTGGGCAGCGGCGAAGGCCTCAAATACTTCAACACCGGCCGGGCCCAGTTCTATGCCCTGATCGTGTTTGGCGGCGTGATCGCCCTGGTGGTGTTGTTTGGTTCGCTGGGCTGAGCGCTTGCGGCCGCTGTGCCAGCGAACCGGGGGGTGCAGGCAGGAGCACCCGTTGCCCCCAGCAGCCGGCCCACGACGCGCGTTGGCTTGGCGGGAACCCTGGACGTCGCCTTGCCAGCGACGCTGGCAGAGCGGCGGAACGGGTTCCCGCCAAGCCAACAACCTTCGCTGTGTGTGACATCGCCCATGGCAATTGGGCGAGACGGGCTGAAATTTCTACACTCCAACCAACGCACATGCCTGATCTGTGGCCTTTCCCTGGCTGAGCGCCTCGATCCTGTTCCCGATCGCGGCAGCCCTGCTGATTCCCTTTGTGCCCGATAAGGGTGAAGGCAAACAAGTTCGCTGGTTCGCCCTGGGGGTGGCCCTGATCACCTTCCTGCTGACGGTCGGCGGCTACCTCAACGGCTACGACCCCAGCAATCCCGAGTTGCAACTGGTCGAACGGGTGCAATGGCTGCCCGATCTGGGCCTGGCCTGGTCTGTTGGGGCCGATGGCCTGTCGATGCCGCTGATCCTGCTGAGCAGCTTCATCACCGCGCTGGCGGCACTGGCAGCCTGGCCTGTCACCTTCAAACCCAAGCTGTTTTATTTCCTGCTGCTGGCCATGGACGGCGGCCAGATCGCCGTGTTTGCCGTGCAGGACATGCTGCTGTTCTTCCTGGCCTGGGAGCTGGAATTGCTGCCCGTCTATCTGCTGCTGGCGATCTGGGGGGGCAAGAAGCGCCAGTACGCCGCCACCAAGTTCATTTTGTACACGGCCGGCAGCTCCCTGTTCATCCTGCTGGCGGCCCTGGCCATGGCCTTCTTTGGCAGTGCCAACGGGGCTCCGGTCAGCTTCGAGTACAGCGCCCTGATCGACAAGGGGTTCCCGATCGGCTTCCAGCTGCTCTGTTACGCGGGCCTGCTGATCGCCTTTGGCGTCAAACTGCCGATCGTGCCGCTGCACACCTGGTTGCCGGACGCCCACGGCGAAGCCACGGCGCCGGTGCACATGCTGCTGGCCGGGATTCTGCTCAAGATGGGCGGCTACGCCCTGCTGCGCTTCAACTGCCAGATCCTGCCCGATGCCCACGCCCAGTTCGCCCCGCTTCTGGTGGTGCTGGGGGTGGTGAACATCATCTACGCGGCCCTGACCTCGTTTGCCCAGCGCAATCTCAAACGCAAGATCGCCTACAGCTCGATTAGCCACATGGGCTTTGTGCTGATCGGCATCGGCAGCTTCAGCGCCCTGGGCTCGAGCGGGGCCATGCTGCAGATGATCAGCCACGGCCTGATCGGCGCCAGCCTGTTCTTTTTGGTGGGGGCGACCTACGACCGCACCCACACCCTGCAGCTCGACGAGATGGGCGGTGTGGGCCAGAAGATGCGCAAGATGTTCGCCCTCTGGACCGTCTGTTCGCTGGCGTCACTGGCCCTGCCTGGCATGAGCGGCTTTGTCAGCGAACTGATGGTGTTTGTGGGCTTTGCCACCGACGATGCTTACACCCTGCCGTTCCGGATCGTGATCGACGGCTTAGCAGCGGTGGGCGTGGTTCTCACACCTGTCTATCTGCTGTCGATGTTGCGCGAAATCTTCTACGGCAAGGAGAACCTGGAGCTGGCCTCCCACAGCGAATTGGTCGACGCCGAGCCGCGCGAGATCTACGTGATCGGCGCCCTGCTGGTGCCGATCATCGGCATCGGCCTCTACCCACGGCTGATGACCGACACCTACCGCGCCTCGATGGAGGCCCTGGTGACCCGCAACGAAAGCGCGATGAAAGCCCTCACGGCCCCGGCCGGGGGCGCCCTGATCAGGCAAAGCCCCTTTTCAGCACCGCTGATCCCCGGTTGAATTCGGTTTACTCTGCTGGCCCCAGCAACCGCTTGGCACCCCGATGAAACAGCTGAACTTTCTGCTGATCTTCTCGTTTGGCCTGGCCATGGTGATGTTCACGCTCGAGAACACCGCCGCCGCAACCGTTCACTTCCTCCCCGGCCTCAGCGTTACCCTTCCTCTGGCTGCCCTGTTGCTGATCGTCGGCGGCATCGGCGCCACCGCCGCCTGGGTGTTCGCCGTTTGGACCGGCGTGGTCCGCAAGGTGGAAACGATCCAGAACCAGAGCGAGATGGACGCCCAGCAAGTGCGCATCCGCGAGCTCGAGGACGACCTGCAGCGCTACCGCGCCACCGTCGATGCCCAACTGGGCCTGCTGCCGGCTGCCGGCGAAAGCGGTGGCAGCAACCGTGAATCCAGTGACAGCGACACCTCGCTGACCGTGACGGTCAACTGAGGCACCCAATTCGCCTAGTGCGGCTGGTCCAAACCGAACACCATCGGTAGCGTGTTGGAGACGTGCGTTGCTGCCATGGCCCGCCACTCTCCCCAATTGGAGCCCCATGGCTGACGCGGGAGCCCGCCTGGCCATCCGTCTGTTGCAGGACGCCGCCGAACGGGGGGACATCGACCCCTGGGATGTGGATGTGATCGCCGTGGTCGATGGCTTCCTCGACCAGTTGCGCAGTCGCATCAGCCTGCCCTTGGCAACACCGCGGCCACGGCCTGCCGCTGGCGGCAGCTTTGAACACGATCTGGCCGAAACCAGTGAGGCCTTTTTGGCTGCTTCGGTCCTGGTGAGCCTCAAGGCCGAAGTGCTGGAAGCAGCCACCTTTGCGGCCTCAACAACAGCTGACGACGATGGCGGCAGCTTCGACTTT
>VGQR01000303.1 GCA_016882345.1 Cyanobacteria bacterium K_DeepCast_35m_m2_023 | reverse complement strand
GCTGCCAAGGCGCTGTATGACCCCAAGGGCCTGCTCAACCCCGGCAAGCTGCGGGGTTGGCTGGAGCGTTAACAGCCCAGGCTGATCCGCGTGTCCACGCCGGTGACGGGGTTGGTGCCCTCGGCGGCGCGGCAGAGCAGCCGTTGGTCGTTGCGATCGATCAGCGCATCGCTGAAATCGGCATTGGTCACCGTCGCACCGGCAAAATTGCTGCCCGAGGCAATCACCCCCGACAGGTTGGCGCCGCTGAAATCGGCACCCGCAAAGTCGACCTTGTCCATCAACACCCCGCTCAGGTCGGCCCCCGAGAAATCGGCCTCGGGGAAGGCGGCCTGGGTCAGAATCGCGCCGTGCAGCTGGGCGCCGGCAAAATTGGCCCCGCGGCCAGCGGCGCCAGCAAACGAGGTGTTGGCCAGATCCTGGCCGTGAAAGTCGGCACCGTTCTGATTGGTGAGGGTGTAATCGACCCCCGAAAACTCGGCCCAGGCCGGGCCTGGAACCACGGTCACCAGCACCACGAGGGCCGCAGCCAGGAAGCCCAACAGAGACCGACCACGCCTGAACCAGCTCAACAGTCCCATCGTTCCGCCTTCAGAGCATTCCATCTTCACGCAGGGGTGAAAGCCAGAGCTCAGTGAGCTGGGGGCGGGCGCCAACGCATGGGGGGAGGGCTTGGACCTGCTGGGTGGCCATGGAGGTGGTCACGCCGGCAGTGGCGATGTAAGGGTTGTGCTGAGGGATGCCGATCTCAGCTGGGGTTTGAGCTAAGAAACACATGCAGACTTCACGGCTTCCGCGATGTCCGATGAGCAACTCTCAGCCCTGGTTGCCAAGCTCAAAGAGGATGCTGGCCTTAGGGAGAAGTTTCAGGGTGCTGGAGACCTGGATGCCGCCGTCACCCTGGCGAAAGAGGCTGGGTTTGATGTGAGCAAGGCGGATTGGCTCACTTACCAGGCAAAACAGACGCCGGAGCTGAACGACGAGGAGCTGGAGACCATTGCAGGGGGCTACAACCAACCTGGGTATACTGAAGGTCAGGAATGTGCCACCAAGTACTGCGGTTTCTGAAGCAACACCGCAAACGCTTGTGCATGAAAAATCTCTGCGGCTGACGTCTGATTCAGCGGGGGGTTGGCTCAGAGAGGTTGGCTGATGAGAAGACCCTGGACGTCTCGATCAGCGTGAATCACCCTCTCCAACCATCCAGCCTTGCGGCTTCCCTGCTGCAGGCGCAATGCCGCAGAACAGCGATGATGCTGGCCTCAGGGAGACGCTCCAGGGTCGTGCTGACCTTGTTCCAGCAGCATCGAAAGCACATCACCCAACAAATAGAGCGAACCGGCAACCGTGACGCGACGCCCACACGAGCGCCAGGCCTGGTCAATGGCCTCGGCCAGGGTCGTGGCAGCGTGCAGACGATGGGCATGGTTCGGTCGCTGCGCCTGCAGGCTTTCGGCGCTCCAGCTGGCGTGAGCGGGCACCGGCACGATCCAGGCCCGATCGTCCGGGGCCAGCAGGGCATCGAGCATCTCGGGTCCCTGCTTGTTGGCCAGCATGCCAATCACCCAATGGCGTGGGCCTGGCACAAGGCCGTGGCGCTGGGGATGGGCGTCGAGCTCGGCCCGCAATGCCGCAACCGCCGGCGGGTTGTGGGCCCCATCGATCAGCAGCGGGATGCCCCGCCAGTCGAGCTGTTGCAGGCGTCCGGGCCAGCGCGCTGCCGCAAACCCCTGGCGGATGGCGGCGGGCGCGATGGGCCAGCCACGCTCCCGCAAGGCCTGCAGCACTCCCTGGGCCACGGCGGCATTGCTGGCCTGCACGGCACCGCTCAAGCCGCAGGCGGACCACTGGCCGACATCGCTGCCCCCACTTGCCAGCCACAGCTGGCCATTGGCGTTCTGGGCCAACGGCTGCACCCAGCGCAGCTGCGCCCCGCTGACGGCTGCAGCGCTCTCGAGCACCGCAGCCACAGCGGGATCCTGTTGCGCGCTGACGGCGATGCAGTCCCGCTGCATCACCCCTGCTTTTTCGACGGCGATGCTGGCCAGATCCGGGCCCAGAAACTCGCGGTGATCGAGGCCGATGCTGGCCAGTCCGATCACGCTGCGATCGGGATGGCAGGTGGTGGCATCCAGCCGCCCTCCCAGACCCACCTCGAGCACCACCAGCGGCAGTGCTGTCTCGGCAAAGGCCAGAAACGCCGCCGCCGTCACCAGTTCGAACGGCGTCAGACCGCAGGCACGGGCGATCGGCGACGCGGCCTGTAACTGCCGCCGCAGCATTGCCGGGGCGATGCAGTCAGGACCCAGGCGGATGCGCTCGGTCCAACTCAGCAGGTGCGGCGAGGTGTACAGGCCGGCCTGGATGCCGGCTGCCAGCAGGGCCTGGTGCACCAAGGTCGAGATCGAGCCCTTGCCATTGGTGCCGGCCACCTGCACGGCGGCAAAGCGCCGTTCCGGGTGGCCGAGCTGCTCGAGCGCAGCCCGCAGGCGATCGAGACCCAGATCGACACCGCGACGGCTGAAGGGCTCGATCAGATCGGCAAAGTCATCGCTGGCAACGGCCAAGGTCGGCTGGCGCGGCTCAGGCCGCAGGCGACAGGGTCAACAGGGCCCGCTCGAGGCGGCGCACCGCCTGCCGCAGGTGGCGCGGTTGGATCACCAGCGGGGGCACGAATCGCACCACCGCAGGACCGGCCGGCACCAGCAACAACTCCTGGGCCATGGCGGCCTTGACCAGGTCGGGGGCCGTGATCTCCGCATCGGCACGCAGCACCAGTCCCTGCAGCAAACCCCAGCCGCGGGCGCCGTCCAACAGGGCGGGGTGTCGCTGCACCAGTTCGCTCAGAAGCTGGTGCAGCAGGGCACCCATGCGCTGCACATGGGCCAGCAACTGGCGCCGCTCGATCTGGGTGAGCACGGTCAGACCGGCGCGGCAGGCCATCGGATTGCCGCCGAAGGTGCTGGCATGGTCACCCGGCCTGAAGTGATCGGCGCTGGCTTTGACCGCCAGCGCACCGATGGGAAAGCCGCCGCCCAGGCCCTTGGCCAGGGTGATGGCGTCTGGCTCGACCCCCAGTTGCTCGTAACCCCAGAGCCGGCCGCTGCGGCCCACACCGATCTGCACCTCATCGAAGATCAGCAGGATCTGGTGCTGGTCACAGAGCTGGCGCACCCGCTCGAAGAAGGCCGGATCACCAGGGATCACCCCCCCCTCGCCCTGCAGGGGCTCGAGCAGCACGGCGGCCACCGCGGGCCCGGCCGATTCGCACTCGGCCAGCAGCGCCTCAAAACCGGCGGTGTCGTTGTAGGGGAAATAACGAAACCCCTGCACCATCGGCTCAAAGCCCTGGTGGTATTTGGGCTGGCCGGTGGCGGTCACGGCCGCCAGGGTGCGGCCGTGGAAGCTGCGGTGGGCTGTCAGGATCAGCG